>DASVHS010000523.1:0-5583 GCA_036382495.1 Thermoanaerobaculia bacterium
AGCGGCGGACGGCCCGTCGCGAGCCACCAGCCGATCAGAAACATGATGAGGATCGCGTGAAGCGAGAACAGCGCATAAAACGGTGTGCGCGCCAGATCGCTCGCCCGCGCCGGATTCTTTGCCGCATTCGCGACGAGGACGCCCAGGAGAAGAAGGAAGAGACCCAACCAGCCGTAGGCGAAGAATTTCATCCCCACGGTCTTGAAGTGATCGCAACTCAGAAGATTGCGCGTTTCGTTGAGATAGATGATCGTCATCCAGACAGCCGTCATCAGGATGCCCGCGAACCCGTACGCCATCATGCCGGCCGCACCTCGACCATATTGTCGTAGAACGTCGCACCCGCTCCGACATCCGTGAGCGCCTCCGACGTCGTGTGATTCGCGTTCGCGCGATCCGCGGTCAGCTTCGGCCACCAGATCGACGGCGCGGAGACGACACCCGGCCGGACGCGATCTGTGATGACCGCTTCCGCGGTGAACTTGCCGCGATCGTTGTAGATGGCCACGCGGTCGCCGGCGGTGATGTCGCGCGCGACGGCGTCGTCGGCATGGATCTCGAGCGTCGGCTTGCCGGCAGCGCGTCGCAGCGACGGGACGTTGGCGAATGACGAGTTGAGGAACTCGTGCGCGGGCGGCGAGATCAGCGCGAGCGGATATCGCTCGACGAGCTCGGGATCGCGCTCTTCCGATTCGTATGGCGGAACGTACGACGGCAGAGCGTCGACGCCGGCAGCCGCAAAACCCTTCGACTCGATCTCGATTCTGCCGCTTGGCGTTCGCAGCTTCGTTCCTGACTTGAATGGCAGATGTGGAGTAGGTACGTCGACGCGCAGATAGCCTTTCGATTTCAGCTCGTCGAGTGAGACGTCTCGCAATGCCTGCTTCATCATGTCTTCGTCTGACTCCCGAAGCTCCGGATGATCCAGTCCCATCTTCGCCGCGAGTCGCCGAAAGATCTCCGAATTCGGCAGTGACTCGCCGATCGGTGCGATGGCGCGATGGTTGTACATGAAATAGAGGTGACCATACGTCTTGTGCAGATCGTCGTGCTCCAGCTGCGTCGTCGCCGGCAGAAGAACGTCGGCGTAATCGGCCGTGTCGGTCTGAAAGTGTTCGAGCACGACCGTGAACAAGTCGTCTCGCGTCAGACCACGCAACAATTTCTCGCGTTGCGGTGCGACCGCGCCCGGATTCGAGTTGTAGACGATCATCGCTCTCACGGGAGGGTCGTTGATGTCGACGAGCGCTTCGGCGAGCCGCGACATGTTGATCGTGCGCGTACCCGGCCGCACGAGATCGGGCCGCTCGAGCGCGGCCGTGTCGACCGGAAACGTTCCCGACGTCGAGAGCTGGCAGCCGCCGCCGATGTCATTCCACGCGCCGGTGACCGCCGGAAGCAACGAGATCGCACGAACGGCTGAACCTCCACCGGCGTGCCGCTGCAGTCCGTAGTTGAGGCGGATGAACGTCGGCCGCGTCCGGCCGTACTCGGTGGCCAGGCGCTCGATGGTCTGCTCCGGCACGCGGCAGATTTTTGCGGCGCGCGACGGTGAGTAGTCAGCGAGCACGCGGTCGCACAATTTCTCCCAGCCGATTGTCATCTCGGACAGGTAATCGCGATCGGCATGACCGTCGCGAAACAACACGTGCATCATCGCCAACGCGAACGCGGCGTCGGTTCCCGGACGGATGGCGATGTGCTCGTCGGACGCAACCGCGGTGCGCGTGCGCAGCGGATCGATGCAGACAACGCGTGCGCCGTTCGCCTTCGCCTTGCGCACGTACGGCCAGAGATGCGGATTCGCCGTCAGCGTGTTCGTGCCCCAGAGGAGGATGAGCTTCGCTTCGCCGACGCTTTCGGTGTCGGTACCCATCGACAGGCCGTACGTCAGTTTCATCGCTGCGCCGCCGGCCGAGGAACAGATGGTGCGTGCCAGGAGTGAGGCGCCGATGCGATGGAAGAACCGGCGATCCATCGACGAGCCCTGGATGAGGCCCATCGTTCCCGCGTACGAGTAGGGGAGGATCGCCTGCGGCCCGTCCGACGAATCGATGATCGACTGCAATTTCTCCGCGATCAGTCCGAGCGCTTCATCCCATGTTGCGCGGCGGAACCTGCCTTCGCCTTTCGCGCCGGTGCGGATCTGCGGATAGACCAGCCGATCCGGGTGATAGGTGCGCTCGAGATACTTCGAGACTTTCGTGCAGAGAAATCCTTGCGTGACGGGATGTTCGCGGTTGCCGTCGACGCGCGTAGCCCGTCCGTTCTCGACGGTTACCACCATCGAGCAGGTGTCAGGGCAATCGTGCGGACAGACCGCGTGGACGGTGCTCACGAGGAGAGTTGTTTCACCAGTGCGTAAAGAAACTGCGCTGAGTCGTAGAACTGCTGCACGCCGACCCGTTCGTCTTTGCCGTGCGCGCGGCTCTCTTTGATGTCTTCGAAGATCGCGGAGATGCCGTACGTCGGGATGCCGGCGTTGCGAAGGTACAGGCTGTCGCTCGCGCCCGTGGCCATCAGCGGGATCACGGGAACGTCCCAGAACTGGCGCGACAGCGACTCGACCGGCTGCATGATCTCGGTGGTCAATGGCGAGGGGACGCTCGGCTTCGCTCTGTCGATCCAGCTGACTTCGATCGCCGGATCGTTCAGCACGCGGACGAGCGTCTTCTGCACTTCCTCAGGGTCTTCACCCGGCAGCACGCGACAGTTCACAGTCGCCTTCGCCGTCTGCGGCAACGCGTTGTCGGCGTGACCGGCGTCGAGTCGCGTGGCCACGCATGTGGTCCGCATCCGCGCGTTGTACGCGGGTGTCTGAGCGATGCGAGCCGCGGCGGCCGCGTCGTTGTTGTCCGCGACCGCGCGCATGTCGGCGCCGAGCGGTCCGCCCTGGACGTCCGCCAGACGCCGAAAGTACGTACGCGTTACCTCATTGAGGCTGACGGGAAAATCGAATGCGGCCAGTCGCCCGAGGCCGGCCGCCAGCTGGTAGATCGCATTCGGATTCTGCGGGACGGAACTGTGGCCGCCCTTGTTGTGAACGGTGAGTGCGAACGTGACGTAGACCTTCTCGCTGGCGCCGACGCCGTTGAACAGATACTTGCCGTCCTTGATCGCGCCGCCGCCACCTTCGTTGATCGCGAACGCGGCGTCGATAAGGTCGCGGTGATTCTTCACGAGCCAGTCGGCGCCGTTGTAGTCGCCGGTCTCTTCGTCCGAGGTCAGCGCGACGATGATGTCGCGGTCGGGGACGAAGTGCTCCTGCTTCAGGCGGATGAGCGTCGCGATCCAGATCGAGGCCATCGCTTTGTCATCGCCGGAGCCGCGTGCGTAAAAGTAGCCGCCGGTCTCGACGAGCTTAAACGGATCGGTCGACCAGTCTTCGCGCCGCGCTTCGACGACATCGAGATGTGCGAGCAACAGCAACGGCTTCTTCGCGCCGCTTCCGTGGAGTCGCGCCACCAGATTGCCATGACGCGGCTCCGGCACGAGCACCTGGACGTCCGCCGCCGGAAACCCCGCCGCCCGCAACCGCGCCGCCATCGCCTCGGCCGCCGTCGTCATGTTTCCGACGGATTCCGTCGTGTTGATCTCGATGAGCTGCTGATAGATGTCGCGGATCACCTGCCGCGTCGCAGGATCGAGCGGCGGTGCGGCGGCGTGGGCTGTGGATGCGAAGAACAGCGCCAGAAGCACGAATCGTTTCATTCGCTCGATTATCGCAGATGCCCGCGTTACTCCCGTTCCAGCACGAGCGCAACGCCGATCCCACCTGCCGCGCAGATCGTCACCAGTCCATATTGCTGGCCGCTGCGCTGCAGTTCGTTGCAGACGGTCGTCACGATGCGGGCGCCGGTTGCGCCGAACGGATGGCCGAGGGCGATGGAGCCGCCGGTGTGGTTGATGGATTCGGGATCGATGTCACCGACCGGTTCGCTGCGATGCAATCTCTCGGTCGCGATTTTCTTCGAGCCGATCCATTGAATGTTCGAGAGCACCTGCGCGGCGAAGGCCTCGTGCATCTCGATGATGCCGATGTCCTTCAGCGTCAGCTTCGCCCGCTCGAGCGCGACCGGCAGCGCAAACACGGGACCCTGCAGCAGCTGATCGAAAGGATCCGTCGCCGCGTACGCGTAGCTGCGCAGGTAGCCGATGGGCTTGAACCCGAGCGCTTTCGCTTTGTCTTCCGACATCAGCAGCACCGCAGCGGCGCCGTCGGTCAGCGACGACGAATTGCCGGCGGTGAGCGTTCCGTACTTGCGATCGAAGACCGGCCTGAGTTTCGCCAGCGCTTCGAGCGTCGTATCGGCGCGGATGAGATTGTCCGTTTCGATGATCGTCTCGTATTTCGGCGGCAGGACGACCGTCATCACCTCATCCTTGAATCGCCCGTCCTGCGTCGCTTTCGCGGCCCGGAGATGGCTCTGCAGCGCAAACTTGTCCTGCGCCTCGCGCGAGATCCCGTTTTCCTTCGCCATCTTTTCGGCGGACTCGCCCATCGACAGGCCGGTGGTCGACTCGGCGATCGCCGGCGTCTCGGGAACGAGATCCTTTGGCCGGATTTTCCGGAACGCGCCGACCCTTGCCAGCACGCTCTTCGCCTTCGCCGCCACCTGAAACGCGTCGGCCATGTTTCGCGAGAACAGAATCGGGACGTCCGACAACGATTCGGAGCCGCCGGCGATGACCGTGTCGGCGTAGCCGCGATAGATCAGATCCGCGCCGGACGTGATCGCCTGCGCCGCCGAATCACACGCTTTGCCGACGGTGTAGCCGGGGATCGTCTTGGGCAGCCCGGTGCCGAGGACGATTTCGCGCGCGATATTCGGCGCTTTGACCGACGGGATCACGTTTCCGAATACGAGTTCCTGAATTTCGGACGGATTGACGCCGGTGCGCTCGACGAGCTCCGTCACGGCCATTTTGCCGAGGTCGAGAGCGGTCAGTCGTGCGTAGGAGGTTCCGGATTTTGCGAAGGGAGTGCGGACGCCGCGGATCACGGCGACGCGTGGACCATTCTGAGACATCAGATCACCCGGCGCGGGAGGATAGCATAGAGGGAGATGAGCGAACGGGAGCGGCGGCGTGCATGGATCGCGTTCGGGATTGCACTCGTCGCGATCACGATTTTCCGAGCGCTCCTCATCGATTCGATCAGCGATCGGACGTTCTTCGGAAAGTACTTCGATTACGCCGACGCGTTGCGCGCCGGCACGATCGCGCACGATCGCATTCCCGACCTGAGTCCAGGGTATCTCTGGACGATCGCTCTCCTGCGCGCGATGGGCTTCGGCGTGGACGGCATTCGCACGTTGCAGGTCGTGCTGCTCAGCGGAGTCGCGGCGATCGCGGCATCCATCGCGAATCGACTGAGCGGAATGACGGCGGCGATCGTCGCCGCGATTCTCGTCCTCGGGAGCAAAGCCGCGCTCGTGAATGCGACCGACCTCGAGCCGGAGATTTTCCTCCTCGTCTTCAGCGCCCTCGGCTTGATGCTCGTGTGGAACATAAGCGGTGCTGCGCTGTTGGCATCCGGCCTCGCGTTCGGTCTTGCAACAACCTACCGGCCTGTCGCTCTCC
>DASVHS010000524.1:0-4936 GCA_036382495.1 Thermoanaerobaculia bacterium
GGGTGCCGCAGTCTCTGCGTTCGTGCTGCACAGCGAGACCGGCATCAGCCGCGGTTTCGATTTCTACGACGACAACGTCGATATCGACCTCCACAGCATGAGCCGCAGTCAGCGCGATGGTGCGGAGACGATTCGACGCGCCGAGAACTGGATCAAACCGCGCGCTGCGAAACCTTTCTTCTTTTTTCTGCACCTTTACGAACCACACATGCCTTACGAGCCACCGCCACCATTTCCTCAGACGTACGACGGCGAGATCGCCCGCGTCGACGATCTGCTCGGTGGGTTCTTCGACTTCCTCAAAGAAAGCGGCGTGTATGACAAAGCACTCATCGTGTTCGTCTCTGATCACGGCGAGGGACTCGGCGATCACGGCGAGCAGGAACACGGGATCCTTCTGTATCGCGAGGAGATTCAGGTCCCGCTGATCGTGAAGATGCCGGGCAGCGCGATGAGCGGCCGGAACATCGCCATCCCGGTGCAGCTCATCGATCTCGTTCCGACGATCGCAGCGCAGACAAACACCGACGTCGCGTCGCTGAGACTTCCCGGCCAATCGCTGCTGTCGGCGACCGGCAACCGTCGCGTGTACAGCGAGACGTATTACCCGCGCTTCTATTTCGGCTGGAGCGATCTGCATTCGCTCATCGATCGCGACCGGCATTACATTCGCGCGCCGTCGCAGGAGTTTTACGACGTCGCTCACGATGTTGCGGAGCGGCACAACCTCGCCAATGACGACCGTCGTGCACTGAACGCCATGCGTGAGGAAATCGCGCCGTACATTCACGGTCCGACGAAGCCCACATTCGACGAGGAATCCGCGAAGAAGCTCGCATCACTCGGATACCTCGGAACGCCGAACGCGTCGGACGACGAAGGTCCGCTGCCGGATCCGAAAGAACGACTGCCGACCGTCGCGAATCTGCGGACGGCAATGCAGGCATTTCAAGAGAACCGGTTCGCGGATGCCGATCGATTGTTGCGACCGCTGCTTCGCGACAACCCGAAGATGCCGTACGGCTGGAATGTCGAGGCGAAAGCGCTCGTCGCCCTCGGTCGATTGCCCGAAGCGCTCGACGCTGCGAAAACCGCGCTGCGGCTCGCGCCGGGCGCAAGCGACATCACCCTCGAGGTCGCGGAGATCGCTCTGCAGCTGGGTCGCTATGACGAGGCGCGACAACACGCGGAGCTCGTCATGCGTGACATCCCCGCGCGCGGCGAAGAAATGCTTGCGCGGATCGCACTCGCAAAGGGCGACGTTCGAACCGCGATGGCGAACGCGACAAAGGCGACGGGATTCAAGACCAATCGCACCGTGTCATTCGTGACGCTCGGCAACGTGCAGCGGGCGATGAAGGACTACCCCGCTTCCATCACGTCATTCGATCGCGCGCTGCAGGCCGCGCGCGAGGAGGCCGTGAGACCCGTGATCAACACGAACGCGTGGCGCGGCGACTCACTCGCTCGAGTCGATCGAACGGCGGAAGCCGAGGAGGCGTTTCGTGCGGAGATCGCGACGTATCCAACGAATCCAGAGCCGTATCGTTACCTGATTCTTCTTTACACGAGCGAGGGGAGGACGCAGGAAGCGGCGCGCGTGGTCCTCGATCTCGAGCATGCTGCGCCGGTGCCGGCGTCGTACATCGCGATTACGTCGGCACTCGACACGATTGGTGATAAACAGGGTGCACGTTTCTGGCGACAGCGCGGTCTCCGCGTGTTTCCGCAGGATCCGACGCTGCGCAGATTGGCCATTCAATGAGTAAGGTGACAAAGAAACTTGCCGCGGCCGCGTTTCTGATCCTTCTTTCGATTTCTGTTCAGGCGCAGGCTCCGGCCGCCGGCGAACAGATCCAGGTCACGCTCGTCGAAGTGCCGGTCAACGTCGTCGACCGCGGCGGCAACTCCGTCCGCAATCTGAAGGCCGCGAACTTCCAGGTTTTCGACAGCGGCCAGCGCCGCAACATCACGCACTTCGACGTTATCGACCTGTCGACACCCGTCACTCGGGAGGCGGCCGGTCCGGCCGCAGCGGCCGCGACCCGCAACTTCCTGCTGCTCTTTGATCTGAACAGCACCGAGCCGGGCATGCTCGCCCGCGCGCAGAAAGCGGCGAGCAACTTCGTCAACAGCGCCGCGGTCACCGCCGATCGCCTCGCGGTCGGTACATTCAGCACGCAGTCCGGTTTTCATCTCCTGACTTCGTTCACGAACGACACGAAACTCGTCAGTGCCGCCGTCGACAGTCTCGGCGCTCCGAAGATGTTCCACCCCGTGGATCCGCTGCTCCTCTCGTCGATCGAGATGCACAACGCGGCGGATGCGGCCGAGCTGAGTGGCGGCAAGAACGCGGGAATGATCGCTGAAGATCTGAAGGAGCGGGCGCGCGCCATGGATCGGGCGAGGAATGACGAACAGCGGCAGTTCATCCGCCGCACGCTCGATGGTTACGCAGATCTCGCGCACACGTTGGACCGCGTCCCCGGCCGCAAGCAGGTCATTCTGCTGACCCAGGGTTTCGACGCGAAGCTGCTGCACGGACGCGAATCGATCAATTCCAAACAGGCCCAGGACGAGCAGCAGCAGATCGAGCACGGCCAGGTCTGGGGTGTCGATACCGACAACCGTTACGGCAATTCCGAGGCCTTGAACGATCTGCGGAGCATGATCGAGGTTTGCCGGCGCTCCGACGTCGTGTTGCACGCGATCGACATCAAAGGCATCCGCACGTCGATCGACGTGACGAACGTGAACCCAGCGATATCGAACGAGTCGTTGTTTCTCGTCACTCATGACACCGGCGGAATGGTCTTCAAGGACGCGAACAATCTCGACGAAGACTTCCAGAAACTTCTTCGCTCCGAGGAAGTCACGTACGTCCTCGGATTCGAGACGTCGGGGAGTGCGCCGGGCAAGTTCCACGATCTCAACGTGAAGCTCGTCGACGTCCCGTCCGCACGTGCGATGCATCGCGCCGGTTACTTCGAGACGTCACCCGCGTCCACTCCGGTCGAGCGCACGCTCACCGCTGCGGAGATCGTCGCCAATCAGCTTCCGCAAACCGATATCGGCGTCCGCTCGATGGCCACTCCGTTTCCGCGTTCGGACGGACGCGCGCAGGTGCCGGTGATCGTGGAGATCGATGGACCAACGATCCTGCGCGCCGCAAACGGGAATCAACTCCAGAGCGAAGTGCTCATCTACGCGTTCGACGACAAGGGCATCGTCCGCGACTTCGTCCATCAGCCGGTCGGCGTCGACCTCGGAAAACTGCGCGACCGGCTTCAGCACCGCGGCATCCGCGTTTACGAGACATTGATGCTGCCGCCGGGTCATTACTCCGTGCGATCGCTCGTTCGTGCGGGCAAACAACCGATGTACGGCTTCAGCGGCATCAGCATCGACGTTCCCGCTTTCGATCAGGCCGCGATCCTCGGCGGCTCGGTGATCGACGATCGCCCCGGCGAATGGGTACCGGTCAAGCCGCCTGACCGGCCGAGCGTCGCCGGCGAATATCCGTTCCTCATCGGAGGAGCGGTGCTCGTCCCGTTCGCCGGTCCCGTGCTTCGGCCCGGAGTGCTGGCGCACATCGGGCTGTTCGTCGGGCATCTCGCCGCCGGCAAAGTGAACGTAGCCGGCGACATCAGCGGGCGTCAGACGCCGGTCAATGTCTCGGCGCGAACGAACGCGTCCGACGGAACCGCGAAGCTTCTGCTCGACTTCACCCCGCCGGCGCTTCCGCCCGGCGATTACGTGCTGAATCTGCGGATTGCCGAGGGGTCGAAGAGCGTGGCGGCGGTTCCGTTCGCGGTTCGTTGAACTCTGTACCGTTTATACTTTTCCGTGGACGTGGATCTAACCGAATTCGAGCGGCGTATCGGCTACACCTTCCAGCGGAGCGATCTGCTCACGCGCGCAATCACTCACAAGTCGTATGCACACGAAGCCCGTGACGGCGATGTCCGTCACAACGAGACGTTCGAATTCCTCGGCGACTCGGTTCTGGGATTCGTGATCGGCGACATGCTGTTCGGCAATTTTCCGGAGCTCGACGAAGGCGCGCTGTCGAAGATGAAGGCATACCTCGTCAGTGAGACGAGCCTCGCCGAAAAAGCGCGCGCGTTCGACATGGGCGAAGTCATGCTTCTCGGCGTCGGCGAAGAGAAGACCGGCGGACGAAAGAAGGACTCCCTGCTCGCGAATCTGTTCGAGGCGATGCTGGCCGGCATTTACCTCGACGGCGGCATCGAGCCGGCGAGACAGCTGATCGAGCAGACGTTCCTCGCCGACATCAAGGCGATCAACGAGCGCGATCTGCTCTTCCACGACTACAAGACCGCGCTCCAGGAGCTCGCGCAAGGGAAGGGACTGCCGCTGCCGGAATACAGCGTCGTCGACGAAGTCGGCCCCGATCACGACAAGACGTTCATCGTCGAAGTGAAGGTGGGCAGCCACTCGATGAGGGGGGAAGGATCATCCAAGAAGGAAGCGCAGCAGGAAGCGGCACGTCATGCGTTGGGAGAATTCAAAGAATGAAGTTCGAAGTTCGAAGTTCGAATGAAGAATTTCGAAATTCTAAATTCGAAATTCGAACTTCGAAATTCATCCGTTTCGTGATCGCGGTCGGTGCAGCCTCACTTCTCCTCGCCCAGGCCCCCGCTCCCGCCACCAACGCTGATCTCGATCGCATTCGCAACGAGATCACGCGTCTCAAGCAACGTCTCGATGATGTGCACCGGCAGGCGCAGGATGCGCGGCACGAGCTCGAGGCCGCCGACATCGAGCTGGGGATCCACACGCGCGAGCTCGAGATCGCGACGCAGACGCGGCAACGCGTCGACAAGGAACGCGCGGAGACCGAGGCGCAGATCGCGAACCTCATCGTGCGGATCGGTCAGCAGAAGCAGCATCTCCGCAAGCGCCTCGTCTCGTT
>DASVHS010000525.1:0-3932 GCA_036382495.1 Thermoanaerobaculia bacterium
TACGTGCCGGTGACGAACGTTCTTTCCAGTGCGACGGAGACATTTACCTCCGGCCTGAAGACCAGTACCGACCGGAACGTGTCCATTGCCGAGAAGGCATCGAGTGCCCCGGGCACGCTGATCATTCGCGGGAAAGTCGTAGAGATCAATCCCGGATCGAGAGCGGCAAGGTACCTTGCCGGCTTCGGAGCGGGCGCGGCTGGCGCAAAGATCGAGGGCGAGATCGTCGACGCCAAAACGAACGAGGTTTTGGCCAAATTCACCCAGGAACGCCGGTCCGGCACCGGCGGTGCCGGAGGCGGCTATGAAGATCTGCTGAATCGAGACATCAAAACGATCGGTGGCGACATCGGCAGAATGCTCAAAGAGTTCTGACGGAACCTGAAGTCGGGCGCCGGTTTCGGGCGGCGCCCTGCAACGCCCCGAAACCGTCACCGCGCCGTCACTCCGCGACTGCTCGCTCCGCGCTTGTAGAGATACGGAAGAATAGACTTGCTGTGGGGAAGGAAGTAAACTCCGCGAACCGGGACAATTCAAATTTCAGGAGTGTGCGTGAGTCCTGCAAAAAGTAATCGTGGTCGTCCTATTGTGCATACGGAACCCTGGGCAAAAATCACCGTCGTCCTGCTCGATCGCCATGTGGCGTATCTGGACCGGCTCGCTATCGACATTCGACTCAAGCATGGAAAAGCCATCAGCCGCGCGGAATTGATCCGCGGACTGATCGAGGCCGCCTTCCAGAGCGGAGTCGACCTGTCACAGGCCGATTCAATGGATACGCTGGTGGATCTGCTGGCACCGACAGCGAAACCGCGCAAAGCGTCTTTGCGCTAGCTTCGGGTCCGTCGTGAGTCACGGCGTCGCTGGCGCATTGCGTTAGCGGCGACCTGCGTGAGCTCTTCCTCACTGGAGGCTTCAGCGAGGTTGATGCCCGAGTCTTCGAATCGCTCCAGCAGCGTACGGATGATGTGTGCGCCGGCGAAGGCCATGGGCATGTCGGGATTGTTCTCGTTCGCGAGGCGGCCGAGGCAGTCGAGTTGTGCCCGGGAGATGACGAACGTTTCGATGTCGTTCGAGGTCTCTGGTTCGACTACTTTGGCCGCAACGAGCTTCATGACGAGGGTTGTCCTGCGTAGGAGTGACGGCCGAGGGGATTTCCCTACCCTCCCAGGCTAAGAATTTTCCACGTCATGTAGCATCACGCCCGCTTGCCGAAAGATCGATACGACGCCGTCATCGTGGGCGCGGGCCCGAACGGTCTCAGCGCCGCGATCGTTCTTGCCCGGGCCGGGCTGTCCGTTCTCGTCCTCGAAGCTCAGCCGACCATCGGTGGCGGCGCGCGTACCGAGGAGCTGACGCTTCCCGGGTTTCGACATGATGTGTGTTCGGCGATCCATCCGATGGGCGTCGTGTCGCCGTTCATGCAGACGCTTCCGCTCGCCGAACATGGTCTCGAGTGGGCGTTCTCGCCGATCGCGATCGCGCATCCGCTCGACGACGGAACCGCGGCCACACTCGAGCAGTCTCTCGATGCGACCGCAGCTGGTCTGGGCTCGGATGGAGAATCGTGGCGATCGCTGATGGCGCCGTTCGTCCGCAACTCCGGTGCGCTCTTCGACGAGATCCTCCGCCCGCTCCGGCTCCTGCCGCGCCATCCATTTCTCATGGCGCGATTCGGCCTGCACGCGCTGCGGCCGGCGCTCTCGGTCGTCCAGCGCTTTCACACCGATGCCGCCCGTGCGCTTTTCGGCGGCTGTTCTGCGCATTCATTTCTTCCCCTCGAGGCTGCGGGTTCGGCATCGTTCGGTCTTGCATTGATCCTGGCCGGCCACGCGACGGGATGGCCGGCGGCGCGCGGCGGCTCCTCCGCCATCATCCGCGCACTCGCCGCTCACCTCCAATCCCTCGGCGGCGAGATCGTGACGAACCGGCCGGTGCGTTCGATGAACGACGTGCCGCCATCGAGCGCAGTGATTTTCGACGTGACCCCGCGCCAGCTCGCTGAGATCGCGTCCGGCGATCTGCCCGGCAAGTATGTGAAGCGTCTGCTCCGCTACAAATATGGACCGGGCGTCTTCAAGGTCGACTACGCGCTTTCCGGCCCGATTCCGTGGAAAGCGGAGGCGTGTCGCCGCGCTGCAACGGTGCACGTCGGGGGAACACTCGAGGAAGTTGCCGCTCACGAGCGCGCGGTCTGGAACGGTGGCGACATCGACAAGCCCTTCGTGCTCATCGCGCAACAGAGTCTCTTTGATCCGACGCGCGCGCCGTCCGGACAGCACACCGGCTGGGCGTACTGCCACGTGCCGCATGGATCGACGATCGACATGTCGGAGCGGATCGAGCGTCAGATCGAACGGTTCGCGCCGGGCTTCCGCGATCTGATCCTCGCGCGACACACGATGAACACCGCGCAGTTCCAGGCGCACGATGCGAATTTCGTCGGTGGCGATATCGGCGGCGGCGCGAACAACCTCAGGCAGTTCCTGACGCGTCCGTTCCCGAAAGTGGATCCGTATGCGACGCCGAACGAACGGCTCTACATCGGCTCGAGCTCCACTCCGCCGGGAGGCGGTGTGCACGGCATGTGCGGCTACTGGGCCGCGAAGTCCGCGTTACGCCGGACGTTCGGACGCCGCTGATTCGCGCCGGATCAGCTCCGGAATCACGCCTGCTCCAGTCACTCCCGTGCCGCCTGTGATGAGGACTCTCACGGTGGCGTGATGGAGCAGGCGAGGTGCCAGCGTTGGCTGGACGTTCCGGCTGCTACTGAACGGTGATGTTGTTGATGACCGTCGTGACGCCGTTGACGCTCTGAGCGGCTTCGCCGATCGCGCGGCGGTCGGATTCACTCGCGGCGTGGCCGCTGAGCGAGACGACCTGGTGATTGACGTTCACTTCGATCGCAAATGTCTTGCTCAGGACCTTCGTGGCGATCTTGCTGCGCACGTCGGCTTCGATGACTTTGTCATCCCACTGCTTCGGCGTTGCGCGATTCATCGAACCGCAAGCCATTGCGAACAACATCAGGACAGCGACCAGAACTGTGGCGTTTCTCTTGGACATCGTGAGTCCTCCTTCTTTCGAGAGACGAGATAGCAATGGCTGTACCCGCCTCGGAGTCCCTTGCCCGATAACCTGTTCATTCCCTGCGATCTGCGATCCGCGATCCGCGATCTCGTACGGGGCACAGCCCTTGCTCTTAATAACGATCGCAACTTGCGTTAACGATGGAGGAAACTAGACATGCGCAAGAACCAACAGTTCGATCAAGTCGAGTGAGCGCAACGGGCTGCGAATCGTCGCGGCGATCGCGCTCACCGGTTCACTCGCGGCCTTCGGCTGCACCACGAACAAGATGCCCGGGAACGGCGATCCGGCGATGAGCGCACCGGCCGCGGGCTCGGTCGCTCCGAACGTGACGTCGACTCCCGGCTCGTCATCGGGCGCGACGACCACGTCGGGCACGCCTCAGGCGATGATCTCTTCATCGTCCGCGAACGGCTTCTCGGCGTCGGAAGAGGCGATCGCCACCCTCAAAGCCGACGAAGCATTCAAAGGCAAGCACCTCGGCGAAGCGGCACCGAATGACGGAACGACCAACACGCCGGCGAGCCTGCAGGAGGTCACCGGTCAGTTCATTCCGCCCTCGGCTTATGCGAACCCGCAGGTCACCGTGAATTCGTCGATCAGCTCTGCGCCCACGCCGGCGATTGTCAGCGGCGAGGGGGTCGGTGTCGATGTGACGATCGCTGCGCCCGCTGCGACGACCGCGGATGCGATGAACGCGACGACCTCTGCGCTGACCAATACGACGGCCACGCCGATCACAAACACGATCAATACTCAGATGATCAACACCGGCATCGCCGCCGCAGTCGTCACGAACTCGACGCCCACGGCATTTCAGCGATTCATGAGCGCGATCGGCC
>DASVHS010000526.1:0-4111 GCA_036382495.1 Thermoanaerobaculia bacterium
TTCACCGCGCGACTCGCGAAAGTTCCATCGACATCGCAGGCGAAACAGAAGCTGCTCGAACGCGTGAACTACTACGGCCAGCCAAGCACGCTCGACGCGCAGGGTCGCGTACTCGTACCAGCCGTCCTGCGCGATGTCGCATCGATCAAGGAAGACGTCGTCGTCCTCGGCAACCAGGACCACCTCGTGGTCTGGAACGAAGAAAAGATCCAGAAACGCCTGTCGCAGTCACCGATGACACCTGAGGATTACAAAGAGTTGGAGCTGCACGGAGTGTAGGTCGCTGGGCGACCATGAAACACGAGCCTGTTCTTTTACAACCAGTACTCGAACACCTCCTCCCGCCGCGCGAAGACGCGGTCATTGTCGACGCGACGGTGGGGCTGGGCGGTCATGCCGAGGCGTTGCTGCGGGTGCATCCGCGGATACGGCTCGTCGCGATCGACCGGGATCCGGAGGCGCTCGAACGATCGCGCGAGCGGCTTCGGCCATTCGCCGATCGCGTGACGTTCGTCCGCGGACGTCACGAGTCGCTCATTGAAATTCTGAAGCAGTTGGAACAAGGGGCAATCGGCGGCATCCTCGCCGACCTCGGAGTCTCGTCGATGCAGCTCGACGACGCGGCGCGCGGTTTCTCGTTCCGCAGCGACGGGCCGCTCGACATGCGGATGGGGCCGGACAGCACGGCAGCGTCGGAGATCGTGAACACGTTCGACGAACACGAGCTGGCGAAGATCATCCGCGAATGGGGCGAAGAGCCGAAGGCGCGGCGGATCGCACATGCGATCGTCGAGGCCCGGACCGAAGCGCCGATCGAGACGACGACGCGGCTGGCCGAGATCATTCGCAGCGTGAAGCGGCCGAGGTTCAACGAGATCGATCCGTCGACGCTGACGTTTCAGGCGCTGCGCATCGCCGCGAACGCGGAGCTCGTCGAGCTTGAGAAATTCATCGACGACGCCGTGAGCGTGCTCGATCGGCACGCGCGCATCGCGGTCATCTCGTTTCATTCGCTCGAGGATCGCATCGTCAAGCTCGCGTTCCGCCGGCTGGAAGATCCCTGCATCTGTCCGCCGGGAATGCCGGTGTGCGGTTGCGGGGCGAAAGCGATCGTGAAGACGCTGACGGGACGTCCGCTGACTGCTTCAGAAGAGGAGATCGATCGCAATCCGCGGTCGCGCAGCGCAAAGCTGCGGGTCGCAGAGAAGTTGTAGGGCTTGCTCCGATGCAAAGAGCAAGGGTGAAGGTTGGGGAAGGGTTGGGCGTGTGTGCGGTGGCGGGGACTCGGGAGGGGTGGAGCGTGGGGCGTGGGTGCGTGTGGATGGTTCCTGAAATCGTGCTTGTAGGCAGATCTTCACCCTTGTTTTTTGACTCGGGGCAACACCGTCATGTACACGCAGAAAAAACCGATCGACAATGCACATATTGTCCGGGAGCGCGACCGACAGCGCTTCCGTGAGCTCCTCGCTGTCTTCGCCCTCGGCGTCCCGATTGGACTCTTCCTCCTCCTGTTCACCTGGCAGAACCTCGAGGTGATCCGTCTCGGCCGCGAGGCGACGCACCTGCAGAAGGTGCGCAAGGAAATCGACGAAGAGAACAAGCGCCTCCAGGTCGAGCTCGATCGGCTGACCGCGCTCGAGTCGGTGCAGAAGCGCGCGAACGAGCTGGGATTCGTAAAGACGGAACCGACGGCGATCGTGATGGTGAGTGGAGGACAGGCGGCCCCGCCTGTCCGGACAGGCGAGGGCGCCTGTCCTCCACCTTGCGAGGCGTCGCGATGACCCTCTCCTCCAAACGCCTGCTCCAGATTTTCGCCATGCTCTCCGCGTGGGCGCTCATCGTGATCGCGCGGCTGGTGCAGGTGCAGCTCGTTCGTCACGACGACTATACGATTCGCGCCCAGCGCCAGCAGGAGAGCACGCTCGAGCTCAGTCCCGTTCGTGGAGCGATTCTCGATGCTCGCGGCCGCGTGCTCGCGGAGAGCGTCGCGGCGGAATCGATTTACGCCGATCCGCAGGCGATCACGAACCGCAGCGCCGTCGCCGCGAAACTCGGTCCGATTCTGCGTATGTCCTCACGCGACATCGAAGCGCGTCTGCGCAGCGAAGCCGGCTTCGTCTGGATTGCGCGCCAGATCCCGCTCGAAGTCACGGCGCAGGTGCGCAAGCTCCACATCGCGGGCATCGACTTCATCGAGGAGCATCGCCGCGCTTATCCGCGCGGATCGCTCGCCGCGAATGTCATCGGCTATGTCGGCGTCGACGGAGAAGGTCTCGCCGGCGTCGAGCATTCGTTCGACTCGCACGTCCGCGGCAAAGCTGGACGAGTGACCGTGTTGCGCGATGCGCGCCGCGGGATGTACATCGTCGGCGGCGAAGGTGTGAACCGGCCGGTCGACGGCAACCACGTCGTCCTGACGATCGATGCTGTCGTTCAATACATCGCCGAGCGCGCGCTGAATAAGGCCGTCGACAAGTTTCACGCGGCCGGTGGCTCCGCGATCGTGATGGACGTGCGCGACGGCGCCATCCTGGCGATGGCGTCCGCGCCGACGTTCGACCCGAATCACTTCCGCGATTTTCCGCCGGCGTCGTGGCGCAACCGCAACGTCCAGGAGATCTACGAGCCCGGATCGACGTTCAAGATCATCACCGCGTCGGCCGGAATCGAGGAGCGCGTCGTCACGCCGTCGCAGATTCTCGACTGCGGCAACGGTGCGATTCAGATCGCCGACGTCGAGATCCACGAGCACGGCGGGACGAAATACTCCCTGATGACGTTCGAGGACGTGATGGTTCACTCGTCGAACGTCGGCACGATTCGCGTCGCGCTCGCCCTCGGCGAGAAGCGGTTGTACGAGTACGTCCGTCGTTTCGGATTCGGCGAGCGGACGAACGTGCTGCTTCCCGGAGAGGCAGCGGGTCTTCTCCGCAGACTGAGCCGCTGGTCGGACGTTTCCGTGGCAAGCATTTCGATCGGACAGGAGATTGGCGTGACGCCCGTGCAGGTTGTCCGCGCCATTGGAACTGTTGCCAACGGTGGTGTTCGCGTCGAGCCGCGTGTCATCGATCGAGTCGTCGACGACGATGGAGCCACGATCTTCAAGCCGGAGCGCGTTGTGCCGCAACGCGTGGTGTCCGAGCGCACGGCCGCGGTCCTGAACGAGATTTTGAAATCCGTTGTCTATCGCGGGACGGGCGAGCGCGCCGCGTTGCCCGAGCACGTCGTCGCCGGAAAAACGGGGACGGCGCAGAAGGCCATTCGCGGAGGCTATGCGCCGGACAAGTTCATCGCCTCGTTCGGCGGATACGTTCCCGCGGACCGGCCGCGACTGGTCATCCTCGTCGTGGTCGATGAACCGAAGGGCGAACAGTTCGGTGGCGTGATTGCCGCGCCCGCCTTCCGCGAGATCGCCGAGGGGACGTTGCATTACCTGAGGGTTCCGCCGTCGGTGCCTCAGCGTTCGATCGGTCTCGATACGTCGCCGCTGGCCGCGTTTTCGCAACAGCCGGACCCGGTCCTGCGGGCAGCAGTTCCGGATCTCAAAGGTCTCGACGCGCGAGCAGCCGTCGCACGCGCGACCGCCGCCGGGCTGCTCGTGGAGGCGGTCGGAAGCGGCGTGGTCACCACACAAAAACCTGGAGCGGGCGAAGCCTTGCCGGCATCGCGCCGCGTCTCAATCCTGCTGGCTGAGGCGGGAAGATGAAGCTGTCGGAACTGATGCGCGGAGTCGAGACGGCCGGCGGAAATGTCGACGGCGCGATCGAGATCACGTCGGTCTGCGCCGACTCGCGACTCGTACGCAAAGGCTCACTGTTCGTCGCCATCGCCGGCTTTCAGCAGGACGGGACGAAGTTCATCGATCAAGCAGTGCAGAAGGGTGCTGCAGCAGTGGTCACGGAAAATGTAGGACAGGCACTCCTGCCTGTCCGGACAGGCACTCCTGCCTGTCCTACACCAATTCTCGTTCGAGACGCTCGCACTGCCTTAGCCGTCATCGCCGCAAATTTCTACGGACGCCCGGCGGACAAACTCTCGCTCGTCGGAGTTACGGGCACTTCGGGGAAGACAACGACCACGAAGATGATCGAGTCGATCCTCGACGCGACCG
>DASVHS010000527.1:0-2975 GCA_036382495.1 Thermoanaerobaculia bacterium
GTTGATCGGCGGCTCTCTACAATCCGGCGACCGCCAGAAACTCGACGGTGTCATCACCCGGCTCACCTCGGCTGCGGACAGCAGTCGGTGGGTCGATCCGTTGCATCCGACTGCAGACAGCGGTCAGCAGGTCTTCGACGACATCAAAGACGCTGTCGTCAAACTCACCGACCTTCTCGGCAGCAATCGGAGCTCCCTCGACGGTGCGACACTCCAGGCCGCGATCGACCTGTTGATGAAAGCATGCCGAGGTGTTGCCTCCGCCTCTCTGGATGAAGCGGTCCGGAACGGCGGCGATGCCCGCGCCATCGCCAGGGCAAGGACCGATCTGGCCACCGGTGACGCGGACGTCTCCGCACGCCGTTACTCCAACGCCGTCCTCGACTACCGCAACTGCTTGAAGGATCTCCACTAGGTTGACCTGAAAGCGCCGCTCAAAGCGGCGCTTTCATGGCCTCTGCTTTGCAGTGTAAAGTAGTCTGATGCAGAAAGCAGACGTGCTGGTCGTGGGCGCCGGCCTGGCCGGACTGCAATGTGCCCGGCGGCTGGCGGCCCGTGGCCTGGACGTCGTCCTCATCGATCGCAAGGCGTCGGTCACTGAGGCGATTCAGACGACCGGGATCTTCGTTCGCAAGACGTGGGAAGACTTTCCGCTGCCGGGCGAGCAGTTCGGCGCGGCGATCCGCGACGTCACCCTTTACTCGCCGGCGCGGCGGCCGCTGCGACTCATGGCCGATCACGACGAGTTTCGTGTCGGACGCATGCCGTGGATCCTCCTCTACCTGCTCGAGCAATGCGTCAGGGCGGGAGTGCGGTGGATGCCGTCGTCGCGATTCGTGTCGGCGGACGGCAGGATCGTCACGATCGAGCGCTCCGGGCGGAGGGAACGTCTGCATGCGCGGGTCGTCGTCGGCGCGGATGGTCCGCGGTCGCGCGTCGCGCAGGTCTTCGGCCTCGATCGCAATTCCGAATTCCTCGTCGGCGTCGAGGATGTCATCGCCAGCCGCGGCGGCCCGCCGTCGCTGCAGTGTTTCCTCGATCCGCGTCTCGCGCCCGGCTACATCGCCTGGGTCGTCGACGATGGAACCGAAGCGCACGCCGGCGTCGCCGGATATCGCAATCGGTTCGATCCCATCGCATCGCTGACGCGGTTTCGCGAGATCGTCAACGCCGGTCGCGCGATCGAACGGCGCGGCGGCCTGATCCCCGTGAATGGCATCCTGCGACGAATCGGCAACGAGCACGCGCTTCTCGTAGGCGATGCCGCCGGCGCGGTTTCACCGTTGACGGCCGGCGGCATCGACGCCGCGCTGCGTCTTTCAACATTCGCAGCCGAGAGAATCGCGAACGGTGAGATGGATCGGTATTCGGGGGATCAGTTCCGCACGCGGTTCGTGGCCCGGCGATGGATGCGGCGCACGATCGCAGCGGTGTCGCATCCGTTCGTCATCGAGCTCGCGTGCGCGCTGATGCGCCTTCCGCCACTCCGCCGCGTGGCCGAGCACATCTTCTTCGCGCGCGGATCATTTCCCGACGGCGGACTCGAACCACTCCGCGAACGCGGGCTGGTTGTACTTGACGGCAAGAGCGGCGATTGACGTTCCGTCGCTCATGGTCGCATCCGGCCGCGCTCCGTGGGCGAGCAGAAGTTTCGCCATCTCGATGTCGCCGCGGCCCGCCGCGCCGTGAAGCGCCGTGACATCCGTCTGCTGCACCGCGTTCGGATCCGCACCGCGCTCCAGCAGCAGTTTCATGGTCGCCACATCGCGAACTGCCGCAGCGGCGTGAACGGGCGCGACTTTCTGGGCGTTGCCGGCCGCCGCGTTCACGTCCGCACCTCGCTCGATCAGAAACTTCGCCACATCCGGATGGCGGAAGAAGATCGCCAGGCCCAGCGGCGGGAAGCCGTCCGCGCTCCTGGCGTCGAGCAGAGATGCATTCGCGGCCAGCATCGTTCGGACGCGCTCGAGGTCTCCGAGCGCGCAAGCCTCCGGAAAGTCGATCGAGGCGCCGCGTTCCACCAGCAGACGCGCGATCTCGCTCTGCCCGTGGTAGAGCGCCGTCAGCACAGCCGACACGTTGTTCATGCGCGCCGACGCTAGCTTTGGATCGCGGTCGACGAGGGATTTCAGGGCATCGGCGTCACCGCGGCGGACCGCGTCGAACAGCTCGTCCATGCGCGGCAATTCTACGTGGACGAGAACTTCGATGCGACGGCACGCGATTTGATGATGATGGGTGTCATGAGCCGACCGACCAAGAAATGCGACCTCTGCTCGCACTCGTCCGCCGCGCACGTCGACGAGGTGCGCTGCGCTCTGTGCGAATGCACCTCCGAGCGGCGTGAAGTCGTTCAACAGACCCTGGCGTTTCGCTCGATTCTGCCGTCGTCCCCCCTCGCCTTGAACACGCGAAAACGGTAAGCTATGGGCGTTCCGAGGCAAGCGGCGTGAACTTTAGGATTGTTTAGGCATCGTTTGTGGTTGCCAATTAGCATGGACGATATGATTAAGATCAAACGGACCCCCAAGATGGTCACGGTTTCCGAGCGGAACCTCCAGAGCGCTGCGGTCCGTCTTCTCCCCAAGCACAACAAGCTGGTCTCGCCGGAAGTCGAGTACCTGCGTCGTGTGCTCGGCGACAAGGCGACCCAGGGAGAGATCGACGAAAAAGTCGTCCTCGTGCGCAAACTCCCCTGGGGCGAGATCGTCACCGAATAAGCGGTACATAACGCGCACTCCCCTTCTCTCCGCGTGAAGTTCGACGTTGTCGTTATCGGTGCCGGTGCAGCCGGGCTCGCTGCCGCACGCGAATTGTCGGGCGCCGGAAAACGGGTCTGTCTCCTGGAAGCCCGGCCGCGCCTCGGCGGACGCATCCACACGCTTCACGTCGCCGATCTTCCGCTGCCCGTCGAGCTCGGCGCCGAATTCATTCACGGCCAACCTGACGAGACATTCTCCATCGTCGAAGCCGCC
>DASVHS010000528.1:0-2987 GCA_036382495.1 Thermoanaerobaculia bacterium
CGGACCTGCGTGCGCGTGACCTGGGGAAAAACGATCTCGAAGCAGATCGCCGGCCCGTATTTTAGTTTCCCCTGCAGCGGCATCTCGTTCGTGCCGAACTCGAACTCGCCGACATTGCGCACGAGCTTCTTCGCGAAGAACAGCATCTTGCGCAGCGGGACATACTCGCCGAACGGTACGAGGTGGATCTTGTCGTAATGACCGATCGTGCGTCCGGAGCTGACGAGGAACGCCGCGTTCCACATCTTGTTCGGCTGCTGCGGATCTTCGGCGACGGAGCCGAGGATGATGTCGACGCCGCGATCGCGCGAGAGCGCTTCAATGGAGTCGCGGTAGAACGCATTCGATGAGAATGACAGAGGCACCGTGGACTCCGGCCAGATGACGATCGTCGCCCCGCGAGCAATCGCATCCTCGGTCATCTGCATCATGCGCTGGTAGAGCTCCATCAGGTTCGACTCGTTCCAGCGCATCTCCTGCGAGATGTTCGGTTGCAGCAGCGCGGCGATCGTCGGCGCGGTACCGGTCGGACGCACGACGAGCTTTGCCGCGACGAGACCGGTCGCCCACCAGACGAACATCACGATCACGACGCCCGCGATCGCGAACAGCGGCGCCGCTCCGCGCGGCCGCGCAACGATCAACCATGCTGCGACCGCAGAGGGAGCGAGAACCATCGCGCCGATGAGATAGGGCCCGGCCACGCGATCGAACTGAATCAGGGACGTCAAATCGACGAGCGACGCGGCGACGAGGTTCCACGGGAATCCCATCAGCAGGTAGGTGCGGAAGTACTCGATCGAAGCCCACGCCAGCGGCACGAGCAGCCATCGACCGAGAGAATCACCGGGCCGGATGCGGTGAACGATCGCGCCGAACAGTCCGCCATACAACCCGAGGTACAGAGCCATCGCGATGAAGATGGTCACGCCGAGCGGGTATGGAAGTCCGCCGTAATGCGACATGACGCGGATGACCCATGGCGTCATCATCAGCCACGCGACCGTCTGCGAAATCCATCCGAGGAAGAACGAGGACCAGCCGCTCGGAGAACGCGCCAGGGCGATGAACAGCGGCAGGAGCGCGAGGAAGGAGAGCCAGCCGATCGCGTAATCGGGAAAGGAGAGCGCGAAGAGAACGCCGGAAATCGCCGCGAGCGCGGCGCGGAACAACATGGACGCCGAGTCTACTTTTTATTGAACAGCGCGTCGAAAGCCTTCCGCGCGTCATCGGGCGAGAGGGACTTGCCTTTGTCGGCGGCGAGATCGCGAACGATCTTCGCGGAGAAGAACGTGCATTCGTTCTTCTGATGTTTGCTCGGAACGCGCGCGGGGATGTTCTGGCTCTCGCGGCACTCCCACATCGTCGTCGTATCGAAGAAGCGGCAGTTGCCGCACGTGTGCAGGTCGGCTGCACAGCGCAGGCACGTCTCGTCAGTCGTCAGGTCGCCGAGACTCTGGCGGATCTGGCCGCATTGATTGCATTTGAATGCTTCGGGTCCGAAGCCGCCTGCTGTCCGTCCGCGGGGCGAACCTTCCATGCGTTTCGGCATGTCCGGCCGCGGTCCGGATGGGCGATGCTCGCTGCTGCCGCCGGACTTGTTTCCGTATGAGCCACCGTCCTGGTAGCCCTTGTGTTTGTATTTTGGTCGATCACTCAAGAAATTCACCTCATGAGAAACCAGTAGACCGCGCCGGAGATCATCACAATCGTGATGAGGAGGACGATAATCCTGATCGCCATGGCCGCCATCTTCAAGACAATCCAGATGACGAAGACGACGATGACCAGGCCGAGAAGCTCTTGGGCGCCGGGCATGTCTGGGATGGCGTTCAGTGTAACAGGTTCACCCGGTTTTTCACTCCACGTAAGCCCCGACGTTCGCCGGTTTGCCACCACTGCCCACAAAGAGCTCCGGATCGTTCGTCCGGTTCTCGGTTCGCGTATAGAACGGGATCGCCGCGCCTTCGAAAAAGATCGACACCGATTCGCCCGGATCCACCGGCACGCCGATGACCTGCGCGATGGGCCCGAGGATCGTGTAGTCGGCCGGCCACGCCAGGTTGCGGAAGGTTCTCAGGCGGCCGTTCGTGCCGTAAACGAGCGCGATCGCACGTGTGTCCGTCAACGTTCGCAAGCCGGCGTTGACGCGAAACGGTGAATCGCTCGCAGGAACCGAAATCGTCAGTGTCGGCGCCTGCAGAAAATCGAACGGCGGCAGCGCTGGCGCAGATGTTCCGAACGTCCCCGCGGTCGTGTCGTTGTACAGACGCGCGTCGACCGCCGGGATGACATCGGACGCGCCTTCGTCCGGAACGATGTCGAGACTGCCGACACCCGACTGCCCCATCGCCGCGACAACGTCGTCGAATTTCAGTTCCTGGCCGACGCCCTCGTTGAACACATAGGGAATGGACGGATCATCGGGCCGCGCCGCCGATCCGGCCGGATGAAAAATCACGCGACCTCGCTCGCCGGCACCCGTCGCCGAAAGCGTCAACGCGGTCTTGAAATGGCCGCCGTTCGCACCCGGACCGGAACCGGCGATCGGAATAACAGCTTTGCGCGTGAGCGCGCGGAAAACAGGATCCGACTTCAGTGTCATCACAGCGGATTCCCTGCAAGCCTCGGACGTTGCGTCGAGCGACAGGATGCTCGACGGCAGAATGGCGGTCACGATGTAGGAAACCTTCACATCCGAGCTGCTCCGCCGCTGGATCACAAATGGAGAAGAGTCGGTCTGGTAATTCCGCGACGTGATGTTGTCGAACGATTCCTGGATCTCGTACGACGTCGCGCCGGAGACGTTGTCCCACACGAGCGTCGGCGGGTTGTCGGTGAAGCGAACGTTGAGCGGACAGATCGCGTGAGCGACGGGAGCGAAAAGGACTGCGAGCGCGATGAGGACGGCAACGGGCCGGGACATAGTCAGATGATAGGACTTCAGACGACGAGCCGCAGCGGCTGCTCGATGTACTGGCGCAACG
>DASVHS010000529.1:0-4911 GCA_036382495.1 Thermoanaerobaculia bacterium
CGGAATTCTACATCATTGACTTCATGTCGTACGCTGTTGAAGACATCCCATGGACCGGCAGAGTAAACGACAACTGAAGGACCTTGCGAACCGCGAAACGCACGAGCAGATGAAAACGCGCAAGCAAACGTCGAAGCTTCGACGCGCCGCCAAAGGAAAAGGCGAAGCGCGGCGGAAGGACTACAACGAAGACAACTGGGAGAATCTGCTCGATCAGCATGGACGTCCGCGCAACGGACGGCCGGGCGCTGAAGAAGTGAGTGCGGACGCGAACGAGATCGTCTCGGACGCCGATTACGCCGGCGCCGCGATCGTGATCTCCGTCTCGAGCGGACGCTGCCGTGCTTTTTTCAAAGATCGCGAGATCGACTGTGTCATTCCGCCGGAAATCGCGGTGCGGCAGAAGAGCGTGCTCACCGTTGGTGATCGCGTGCGCATCGCCGAAGAGAACGGCGTGTCGACGATCGCAGAAGTCCTGCCGCGACGGAGTGTTCTGGCCCGACCCGATCCTCTTCACGCGCACCGCCAGCGTCTGATCGCCGCGAACATCGATGTCGTCATCCATGTCGTCTCGGTCAAGGCGCCGCCGCTGCGTCCGCGACTCATCGATCGCTATCTGATCGCCATCGAACGCGGTGGTGCGCGGCCGGTGATCTGCGTGAACAAAGTCGACTTGCTCGAGGGCGACGAGCTCTCCACCGAGCTCGCCAAACTCGAAACCTACCGCGACCTCGGCGTCCCCGTCGTCGGATGCTCGACGAAAACCGGCCAGGGCCTCGACGAGCTTCGTGCGCTCGTGACCGGGAAGACGTCCGCGCTCGTCGGGCACAGCGGCGTCGGCAAGTCATCGATTCTCAACGCGCTCGACTCGCGGCTGCAGATCGCGACGAACACGTTGCATCGCCGCGGAACGGGACGCCATACGACGACGGCGTCGACGCTGTTCGACTTCGGCGACGGCACGTATCTCATCGACACGCCCGGCATCCGCGAGTTCGGTCTGTGGGACCTCGACCGCGAAACGCTTCGCGACTATTTCCCGGAGTTCCAGGAACCGGCCGTGCTTTGCAAATTCAACGACTGCGCGCATGTGACCGAGCCGCGGTGCGAAGTGAAGGATCTTGTCGAGCGCGGCGTGATCAATCGCGCGCGGTACGACACGTACGTCCGCCTGTACAACGACCTGGAGAAATGAAGGAAGCGGATCTCACCATCAACCCGCGCGATACCGAGTTCGCGCCGCTCGATTTCCCGGCACTCTTCCACAACGCGAATCCCGTCACGCTCGAGATCGGATCGGGCAAGGGACGGTTTCTCATCAGCTCGGCGACCGAGCATCGCCACCGGAACTTCGTCGGGATCGAGAAGTCGCTGCACTACCACCGCGTGATCCGCGATCGCGTTCTCAAACGCGATCTGACGAACGTACGCCTCATCAACCACGATGCGTTTCCGGTCATGCAGAAGATGTTTGCCGATGCGTCGATCGCAGAGGTCCATATCTACTTTCCGGACCCGTGGCCGAGGAAGAGGGAGCAGAAGCGGAGGATCATCCGGCCGGAGGTGTTGACCGAAATCCGGCGCGTGCTCGTCGACGGAGGATTCGGAATCTACGTGACAGATCATAGTGAGTACTTTGAAGCCGCCCGTCCCGTGATCGAGTCGTTTTTTCGATCGGAAACGCGCGTGCCCGGGCCGGACGATCCGCCGCGGACGAACTATGAGGCGAAGTATCGGGCGGCGGGGCGGTCGATTTATGAAGTCAGATTCTGGAAGTGAGCCACGGAATTTCGAAGTTCGAAGTTCGAATGAAGAATTGAGAATTGCCGGTTTTGCTTCTAAATTCTTCATTCGAACTTCGAACTTCGAAATTCATTCATAATCTCTCTATGCGTATCCTCGGTGTCGACCCCGGCTCGATCACGACGGGCTTCGGCGTGGTCGACTTCGAACGGGGCCGGCTGGTTCTCGTCGAGCAGGGTTCGATCTCCACTCCGCGAGGCGCGGAGCTCGCCGATCGCCTCATGCGCATTCATCGGGTCCTGTGCGAAGTGATCGCCCGAAACTGCCCCGAGGCGATCGCGGTCGAGACGCCGTTCGCGGGACAGAACGCGAAGAGCCTGATTCAGCTTGCCCACGCGCGTGGGGTGATCCTCCTTGCCGCGCAGGAAGCGCGGATCGCGATCTTCGAATACTCGCCGCGCTCGGTGAAGAGCGCGGTCGTCGGATACGGCGGCGCAGAGAAGGAACAGGTTGCGAAGATGGTTCGGATCCTCGTGCCGGGATGCGCGACGATGAAGATGTCCGCCGACGCATCGGACGCGCTGGCGATCGCCATCTGTCACGCGCACACCGCGGGGACGAACGCCAGGCTGAAACTTCGCGCATGAGCGCTTCGCTTCCCGAAGAAGAGACTCTCGAATCCGACGCCAGAGTGCCGCCGCGGCCGGACACGCACCTGGGGCGGATGTTCAGCGCGCTGCGGTATCGCGACTTCCGCCGGCTGTGGTTCGGAGCGTTCACGTCGACGGTCGGGACGTGGATGCAGACCGTGGCGCAGGGGTGGGTGGTGCTGCAGATGACCAACTCCCCCTTTCTACTGGGCGTAGATGGCTTCCTCGCGACAGGCCCGATGTTGCTCTTCTCGCTTTTCGGCGGCGTCATCGCCGACCGCGTCGAGCGCCGCAAGATCATGCTCCTCTCCCAGTACCTCCAGATGAGCTTCGCCTTCATCCTCGGCGCGCTGATCTGGTCGGGATCGGTGAAGGTCTGGCACATCTTCCTCCTCTCGTTTCTGACCGGCAGCGCGCAATCGTTCAGCGGGCCTGCGTACATCTCGTTGTTGCCGTTGCTCGTGCGTCGCGAAGACGTGCCGAATGCGATCGCGATGAACTCGATGCAGTTCAACCTCGCGCGCGTCATCGGTCCTGTGCTCGCCGGACTCGCGTTCGCGGCGTGGGGCGCGGCGATCTGCTTCGGCCTCAACGGCCTCTCGTTCGTGGCGGTCATCATCGCGCTCATGTTGATCAGCACGCCCAAGGTCGTGACGACCGAGGTGAAGAGCGGACTGATGGATGAGATGAAGGCGGGGTTCAAGTTCGTTTCCTCGCGCCGCCGGCTCCTCCTGCTCACATTCCTCGCATTCGCCGGCACCTTCCTCGGCATGCCGATCGTGACGTTCATGCCCGTTGTCGCACGATCGATTTTCAAGATGAACGCGACGGGGTACGCGTTGATGATGGCGACGTACGGCGTCGGCTCGGTCATCGGCGCGCTGTTCGTTGCGTGGAGCTCTCACATCAAGCGCAAGGCGAGCGTTGCGCTGATCATGCAGCTCGCGTTTGCGTGCATGATGATCATCTTCGGCATCTCGAAATCACTGCCCGTCAGCTTGATCGCCGCGTTCTTCGCCGGCGGATGTATCGTCACGGTCGTCTCGTTGTACAGCTCGCTCGTGCAACTGATCACGACCGACGCCATGCGCGGCCGCGTCATGTCGATTTTCATGCTCGCGTTCCGCGGCGGAATGCCGATCGGAAACCTCCTGGCCGGATGGGTCGCCCAGCGCTGGTCCATTGCCATCGCGCTGTCGGTCAACGGGGCGGTGCTCGCGGTCGTGGCGCTGGGATTCATCATTCGGGGGGTGAATCTGGAGGAGGAGTCGGTAACCGGTAACGGGTAACCGGCAACCGGTAACAACAGCAGCGGCTACCGGTTACCCGTTACCGGTTACCGGATACAATCCGGCCCGCGGTGTGTACGTTCCCCGCGACTGACGAATGGCCAAAGCAAAGCCCCAACAGAGCTCGACGGCGGTTGCCGACTTCAATTGTGATCCGCAGTGGACCGACATCCTGCGGCAGATGGTGTTCATCCGCCGTTTCGAGGAAGCGACGGAGAAGGAATTCCGTCGAGGCAAAATCGGCGGCTACCTGCACGTGTACATCGGTCAGGAAGCGGTTGCCGCCGGCATCGTCACCGCGCTGAACAAGAACGACATCGTCTACTGCGGCTATCGCGACCACGCCCAGGCCCTCGCTCTCGGCAGCGATCCGAATCGCGTGATGGCCGAGCTGTTCGGCAAGTCCACCGGCGTCTCCAAGGGGAAGGGCGGCTCGATGCATCTGTTCGATCGCGAGCACGGCCTCTTCGGCGGATACGGAATCGTCGGCGGACACCTGCCGCTCGCCGTCGGCTCCGCGTACGGGCTTCGCTATCAGAAGAGCGACGGCATCGTCGTCTGCTACTTCGGCGACGGAGCGATGAACATCGGCTCGTTCCATGAGGCGATGAACATGGCCGGGCTCTGGGGCAAGGAAGGCAAGTGCCCGATCGTGTTCGTCATCGAGAACAACGGATACGCGATGGGCACTTCGATCGAGCGTCACTCCGCGCTCACTGATCTCTCCGCACGTGTCGGCGCGTACAACATCAAGTCGGAAAAGGTGGACGGCCAGGACGTCTACGCCGTTCGCACGCTCGCCGATCGCGTCGTGAAGCAGGTGCGCGAAACCGGCGTGCCGCAGTGCATCGAAGCGGTGACGTATCGTTTCTCCGGCCATGGCGCGGCGGACGTCCTTCAGCCGTATCGCAGCAAGGACGAAGTCGAACAACACAAACATCGCGATCCGATCAACATCCTCCGGGCGCGACTCACTGAGGCGTGCGGCCTGACCGACGACGAGGTGAAGAAGATGGAGGATGAAGCGGGCCAGCGCGTTGCGAAGGCTTTGCAATTCGCGGAAGAGAGCCCGCAGCCCGAACCGCGTGAGCTGTTCACTGACGTCGTGGCCGAGCACGGGCCGCGATCGGTGCGAGAGACCGACTGATGACCGAGAAGAGTTACCGCGACGCGATCCGCGACGCGATGATGGAGGAGATGGACCGCGACCCGAACGTTCTCATCATGGG
>DASVHS010000530.1:0-1877 GCA_036382495.1 Thermoanaerobaculia bacterium
AGTGGGTCGGCTGCAACCCTCTCTTTCCCGACATTCGCGCGATTCCAGTTGAGCGCGATGAGCAGGATGAAGCCGAGAAAAAGGATCGGCAGAACGACGCGGAGGATGCGGATGATGCGTTGCATGAGACGGCTAGCCGACGCAACTCAATGCAAGGAAAGCGCTATTCCGCCGGTCGGGCGTCGACGACCGACATCCGGCCGCCGATTTCCGACCATCCATCCGCTTCGATCTGCACGAGAAAGTCGAGTGGCACACCGTTGATCGAGGCGCCGAGCTGCTTGACCGACGGCCACAGCACGGCCGCGCCCCTCCCCGTCTCGTCGGCAATTTTCAACTCGCAGCAGTCTTCGGCGAACGCCCGTTTCGCGGTCACGGAGACGCGGCGGATGACGAACATCGGCTGGGTGTTTCCGGCGCCGAACGGCTGCAGCATCTCGTGCGCGAGGACAAATTCGCGATCGACTTCCGCAAGCGTGACGGAGCCGTCGACGTGAGCGTCGTGCCGGAAGAGTTGCTCGTCGAGATCCGCGAAACGTGCTTCCAGCCGCTCGCGAAGCTTGGCGACGTTCGCTGCCGGAAGTGAGAATCCGCACGCGAACTCGTGGCCGCCGAAATGCGTGAACAGGTCCGCGACGGCGACGAGCTGTTCGTGAAGATTGATCGTCGTGATGCTGCGGCCGGAACCGACGGCAAGGTCACCGTCGATCGAAATGGCGAGAGTCGGACGATGGTATTGCTGCGCGACGCGTCCCGCGGTCAGGCCGAGCACACCTTTGTGCCAGTTCTCACCGGCGAGCACCATGATCCGTTCGTCCCCTCGGATCTGCTTCGACGCCGTCTCGCGGACCTGAGCCTCGATCTCCTGCCGCTCGGCGTTCAATCGATCGAGCTCCTGACAGATGGCCCAGGCCTGATCGTCATCGGTCGCGGCGAAGAGGCGGATCGCGGTGTCGGCGGACGCCAGACGTCCGGCGGCGTTGATGCGCGGTCCGATCTTGAATCCGACGTCGCTCGCGCGGAGCGGGCGGTCCTGCAGGCCGACGCGGCGCAGCAGTGCCCGCAGGCCAATGTTCCGCGTGTTTGCCAGTCCGTCGAGACCGAGGCGGGCGATGACGCGGTTTTCGCCGATGAGCGGGGCGACGTCGGCGACCGTACCGATCGCGGCGATCTTCAGCAGCGACTCGATCGAAATTTTCTTACCGCTGCGCCGGATCAACTCGCAGCACAACTTGAATGCGACGCCGACACCGGCCAGTTCCTTGAACGGATACGCGCAGCCTTCCTGCTTCGGATTCAGCACCGCCGCCGCTTCTGGCAGCGTGCCGGGCGGAAGGTGATGGTCGGTGATGATGACGTCGATGCCACGCTCGATCGCCAGCCGGACCGGTTCGACACTCGTGATGCCGCAGTCGACGGTGATGACCAGGCGCACGTTCCGATCGGCCAGAACGCGCTCGAGCACTTCCATCTTCAAGCCGTAGCCGTCGACGAGGCGATGGGGAACGACGAACGTCGGATCGGCGCCGATGGAGCGCAGCACAGTCTGGAGCAGGACGATCGACGTGACACCGTCGACGTCGTAGTCGCCGTAGATGACGATCGTCTCCCGATCGCGGATCGCGCGGAAGATCCGCTCACACGCCGAGTCGATGCCGTGGATGGCGGCGGGATCGTGCAGGTCGTCGAGACTCGGCGACACGAATCGCGTGAATTTCTCGGAGGTATCGACGCCCCGGCGCGCGAAGATCGCCCGGAGCGTCTTGTTGTCGATGGGGATGGGTGCGTCGGCTTCTTCAGCGAGCACCCATCTGTCGTAGATCACGCTCACTACGTTAACCGTTAACTGTTAACCGTTAACCGAAAATCTACGCACC
>DASVHS010000531.1:0-2157 GCA_036382495.1 Thermoanaerobaculia bacterium
CCGGGAACTCCTCGACGCGAATCTCGGTGAGAAATCCGAGCGTTCCCATGTTGACGCCGAGGATGGGGACGTGGTCGGGGGCGTGGCGGGCGACGGAGAGGAGTGTGCCGTCGCCTCCGAATGTGATCAGAAGGTCGGAGCGCGCTCCGAGCTCTGCGCGTGTCGCGCAATAGCTGTTGTCGCCGATCGCCGCCGCTGTCGCTTCATCGAAGCAGACCGTCAGGCCCCGCTTGCGAAGGTCGGCCGCCGTTTGCGTCGCGAACTGCAACGCCTCGGGAGCGCTGGCTTTCGCTGCGATTCCGACGCTGCGCATCGGCGCAGTTTACACGGCGACGGCGCGCCGGACGTCATCGGGCTCGATCGTGATGCGCTCGCCTGCGCGTTCCGGAGCGACGAACAGGATCGGATGCAGAACCTTCTCGAGGATCGCACGCAGCGCGCGAGCGCCGAGTTTCTGACGCAGCGCGGCGTTCGCGATTTCAGCGAGGGCGTCGTTCGAGAACTCGAGTTGAATCTGATCGAGCGCGCAGAGCCGCTGATACTCGGGGATCATCGCTTCGCGCGGTTGCGTGAGGATCGAAACGAGGTCGTCGGCCGTCAGTGAGTCGAGCTGCACGCGAATCGGCAGTCGCCCCAGGAGCTCGGGGAGAAACCCGTACTTCGTCAGGTCGTCCGTCGAGATCTGATGCGCTTCGGCCGTTCCATCGTTGAAGAAGCCGATCGAGTTGCCGTCGTTCGACTCTTGCAGGTCCGAGAATGAACCGGCGCAGATGAAGAGGATGTTCGCGATGTCGATCTCGACGTAGTCGTACTTGTTCCAGTGCGCGGTCACGTTGAGCGGAACGAAAATCTTCTCGCCTTCGAGGATCTTGAGCAGCGCCTGCTGCACACCTTCGCCGCCGATGTCGCGTGAGCCCGCGCCGGTGCGCGCGCCGCCGGAGCGTCGGGCGATCTTGTCGATCTCGTCGATGAACACGATCCCGTTCTCGGCCGAGCTGACATTCTGATTCGTCGCGTAGAGCAGGCGTCCGATCGCCACCTCGACGTCTTCGCCGTAGTAGCCGGCCTCGGTGAATGCCGTAGCGTCGTTGTAGGCGAAGGGAACGTCGAGGATTTTCGCGAGCGTCCGCGCGAGATACGTCTTGCCCGAGCCGGAAGGGCCGGCCATCAGGATGTTCGACTTGCGGATCGAGACTTCGCCGCCGAACTTCAGATACTCGATGCGCTTGAGATGGTTGTACGCCGCGACGGCGAGGACTTCCTTCGCGTGGCGCTGCCCGATCACGTACTGGTCGAGTTGCTCGAAGATGCGCCGCGGAGTGACATGTAGAAAGCGATAGATCTCACGCTTTTCCTTCATCGGCGCCGCGGTCGAGTATAGCAAACGCCCAATCTGCAATGAGCGATCGCGCCGCGCAAAATTTCTTGACATCGCGCTGAAGCCACGATCGCGCTAACCCCTCGCATTTTCATTCACTTCCGCTTTCGGCCGGCGTGGTCGATCGATTGCGATGGTGTGCCGCGAAAGGAGGTGATGCGGAAGAGAGAGCTCGACGGAAGAAGACGAGAACACAAGTCAGTGTGGTCAGCCAAAACAACAAAGTCGATTCAACCAACAACAAACAACAAACAGGATTTTTGAAAGGAGAACAAGACCCATGCGGAAGTCCCACAGCATTTTTGTCCTCGGAATCATCATCGCCACGATGTGCGTCAGCGCCTTCGCTGCCGACGTGCAGAGCGCCGCGCCGTCGGGCGTGGTCAACATCAACACCGCTGACGCCGCGCAGCTGTCGTTTCTGCCGCGCGTCGGCATGAAGGCGGCGCAGCGCGTCGTCGATTACCGCACCGAGCACGGACCGTTTCGCAAAGCGACGGACCTCATGCAGGTGAAGGGATTCGGCGACAAGACATTCGAGCGCCTCAATCCCTACATCACCCTCGACGGAAAGACGACTCTGACCGCGAAGGTGCAGGGAGCGCGTAAGGCTCGCACGAAGTCGAGCCGCCGTTCACAGCCCACCAACACGGCGTCGAAGTAGACGCCGCCCCGCCCCCCGGGTGCCGTCCGCGAGGACGGCACCCCCTTCCGGATGCCACGGGTCGTGGGTCGTTGGTCGTCGGTCGTGTGGGCCATCGCGACAAGGAACGCGGATG
>DASVHS010000532.1:0-5230 GCA_036382495.1 Thermoanaerobaculia bacterium
CACGACCTGGTACGCGTGCTCCCACGCCGCGCGTCCTGTCGATTCGACGCCGAAGTTCGTCGAGATGCCGCCGAGGACGATGGTGTTGATGTGGCGGCGGCGAAGCTGGAGGTCGAGCTCTGTGCCGTAGAACGCGCCCCACTGTCGCTTCGTGATCACGATGTCGCCGGGCATCGGCCCGAGCTCCTTCACAATTTCGCCGAAGTCGGGCGGAGTGGGTCCGGACGTTGGCGGCGGCGCGTCGGTTTTCGGCGTCAGGCGGTCGCGATCATCGGACGAGAACACGACGTGCACGAGCACGACCTGTCCGCCGCTTTTGCGAAAACGGTCCGCGAGACGCACTGCGCGCGCGACAACGTCCGCGGAAGAGTGCGGCGCAGTCTGGCGCTGCACGATGCCGCGCTGGAGGTCGATGAGTACGAGTGCGGTGGATCGGATGTCGATGGTTAAGTCAGCCATTTTTCATGTCATCCCGAGTGTGGGACAGGCACTCCTGCCTGTCCGGACAGGCAGGAGTGCCTGTCCCACACTCGGGATGACATCATCATCCAATCCGCTTCAACACCGCCAGCGAATGGGCCTGGACCTGCACGTCGCCACCTGCGTTCAGTTCATGACGGTCGCGCAGATCGGGGACGGGCTCATTCGTGTCGATGACGGGCACCCATCGGTCGCCCCACGGACCGGTCGGCAATTTGAAGTTGATCGCTTCGTAGTGGGCGTTGAAGAGCAGGTAAAAGCTGTCGTCGACGACGGGCTCGCCGCGACTGTCGACCGTCGGAATCGCTTTGCCGTTGAGGAACATGCCGATCGAGCGGCCGAACCCGGATTGCCAATCGCCGTCGGTCATTTCCGCGCCGTCCGGCTTGAACCAGCCGATATCGGAGACGTCGGCGCCGCGCAGCGCGCGACCCATGAACCAGCGCCGGCGGCGGAACACGGGATGACTCTCGCGAAACTTGATCACGCGCGCGACAAACGCCATGAGTCCGTCGTCCATGTGCTCCCAGTCGAACCAGGAGATCTCGTTGTCCTGGCAATAGGCGTTGTTGTTGCCGCGCTGCGAGCGTCCGATCTCGTCGCCGCCGACAATCATCGGCACGCCCTGCGACAGAAGCAGCGTGGCCAGGAAGTTTCTCTGTTGCCGGGCCCGCAGCGAATTGATCTTCGGGTCGTCGGTCGGACCTTCGACGCCGCAGTTCCACGATCGATTGTCGTTCTCTCCGTCCTTGCTGTCCTCGCCGTTCGCCTCGTTGTGTTTGTCGTTGTACGAGACGAGGTCGCGGAGCGTGAACCCGTCGTGCGCCGTCACGAAGTTGATGCTCGCGTACGGCTTGCGGCCATTCATCGCGTAGAGATCGGAGCTGCCGCAGATGCGGTTCGCGAAGTCGTCGAGGCTGTAGTCCGTCCCGCGCCAGTAATCGCGGATGTTGTCGCGATACTTGCCGTTCCACTCCGACCAGAGCGGCGGGAAATTGCCGACCTGGTATCCGCCTTCGCCGACGTCCCACGGCTCCGCGATCAGTTTCACCTGGCTGATGAACGGATCCTGCTGGATGAGATCGAAGAACGATGACAGACGGTCGACGTCGTGCAGCTCGCGGGCGAGCGTCGATGCGAGATCGAAGCGGAACCCGTCGACGTGCATCTCCAGGTGCCAGTAGCGCAGCGAGTCCATGATCAGCTGCAGCACGTGCGGGTGGCGCATGTTCAGACTGTTGCCGGTGCCGGTGTAATCCATGTAGTAGCGCCGGTTGTCTTCCATCGTCCGGTAGTACGCGAGGTTGTCGATCCCCTTCATCGACAGCGTTGGCCCGAGTTGGTTGCCTTCGGCAGTGTGGTTGTAGACGACGTCGAGGATGACTTCGATCCCCTCGTCATGCAGCGTCCTCACCATCTGCTTGAACTCCTGCACCTGGTGACCGGTCTGTCCCAGCGAGGAGTACTCGTTGTGCGGAGCGAGAAAGCCGATGGAGTTGTAGCCCCAGTAGTTGCGCAACCCGCGCTGCGCGAGAGTCGAGTCGTGCACGAATTGATGGACCGGCAACAGCTCCACGGCCGTGATGCCGAGCGACTTCAGATGTTTGATGGAAGCGGGATGAGCGAGTCCGGCGTACGTGCCGCGAATTTCTTCCGGGATCCCCGGATGACGCATCGTGAAGCCTTTGACGTGCACCTCGTAGATGACCGTCCTGTGCCAGGGGACGCGCGGATTCCGATCGTTGTGCCAGTCGAAGAAGGGATTGATGACAGCGGATTTCGGTACGTACGGCGCGCTGTCGCCGTCGTTCTTCGAGTTGTCCGGATCGTTGAAGTTGTGGGCGAACACGGCCTCGTTCCACTGAACTTGTCCGTCGAATGCTTTTCCGTAGGGATCGAGGAGAAGCTTTGCCGGATTACAGCGTTGTCCGTTCTGCGGCTCCCACGGCCCATACACGCGATATCCGTAACGCTGGCCGGGATGAACGTTGGGGATGTAGCCGTGCCAGATGAACGCGGTCATCTCGGGGAGGTCGACCTTCGTCTCGTTCCCCGCATCGTCAAACAAACACAGCTCAACCCGGCTCCCCACTTCGGAGAAAACGGAGAAGTTCGTTCCCACTCCGTCCCATGTGGCGCCGAGAGGGTAGGGATGACCTGGCCAGATTTTCATTTGCGACAGCGAACCGATCCGCAAGCGTAGTGCCAAACGACGAGTGGCGCATGGTGAGTACGCGCACTCACATGTCATCCCGAGCGGGAGCGAGGGACCCGGGCGGAGGGGAGGCCGGACCTCCCACGCCATCAGGTCCCTCGCTCCCGCTCGGGATTACCCCATGCCATCAGATCGCGCCTTTTTTTCCGCACACGCGCCGCAGCAATCCGAGCTGGCCGACGTGATACGACTCATGAAACACCATCCCCGCCAGCGCCTCGGCCAGCGTCGCCTCGGCGCCTGCAGGTGACGCGAACGGCGACTTCGCTGCGAGCGCCGTGTCCGGGATCCGCTTCATCCCGGCGATGATCGCGGGCTGCGACCGGTCCAGCGCGGCAATCAGATCGGCGAGCGGTACGGGGTTCGGGACATTGCCATCGCTGCCGCGGCGATACTGCTGCACCGCCGCTTCGTCGAGCAGCGGCTGTTCGCCGAGGTTTTTGAGGAGGCCGCTGCGTGAAGCGAGGATGTGGCCGAGGACCCAGTTCGCGGAGTTGCCGCCCGGCTGCGGACGGACGAGTGACTCCTCGTGCGAGACTTCTTCGAGGTTCCGCTTGATGGTTCGCTGGGTGATGGCGAGTTGCGTGGCGAGAGTATCGATGGCGCTCATGATTTTCTCCAGGTTCCAATTAATTCGATATCGTAATATTCGACAACGTAATACCGGCGTGGTAATTTGTCAACGGTGAAACCGCTCCGTTACCTCTCGCCGATTCATAAGTCGTCGCGACAGATCGGCGTCTATTTCGAGCGCGAGCTCGAAGGCACCGGCATCCTGCCGCAGGAGGGGCATCTGCTCTCGTACCTGCGGAGCTACGCGCCGTGCCCGGTCGGCGAGCTCGTGGCCGTGTTCGGTCTGCGCGGATCGACGGCGACGAGCGTTCTCGACCGAATGGAGGAGCGCGGCCTCATCGCCCGTCGCGACAATCCCGAGGATCGCCGGTCGTTTCTGCTGGAGTTGACGGCTGAGGGACGGCGGCTCGCCGGCCTCGTTCAGGGATACGTCGAAAAGCTCGAAAGCGGGATCCGGCGGCGCGTGTCCGCGGCCGACGAAGAGGGATTCAAGGCTGTGATGGCGGCGATCGCCGCGGCGACCGAAGTGAAAATCGCCGGTGGACTCGAGGCGGCTAAGGCGCGGCGAAAGCCTTCATCGCGTCCGCCTCGCTCTCGTAAACGCTGAACATCGGAAGCAGGTTCGTCAGCCGCAGCGTGCGCGCGACGCGGTCCTGCGGTTTCAGCAGGCGCAGCGACGCGCCGTAGCGTTTCGACGTCTTCAGACTCTGGACGAGCTCTCCCAGACCGTTGCTGTCGATGTAATCCATGTCGGAGAGGTTGAGGAGGATCTTCTTGTGCCCTTCGTCGAGGATCTCGCTGATCACGTGGGGGAGGATTTCATCACCGACGCCGACGGCCAGTCTTCCCTTGAAATCGACGATGACGACGTCTTCTGCCTTGCGGACTTCGATGTTCATGCGGCGCAATGATACAAGACGACTCATGAACCTCGTTCTCGTTTTCCGCGAGGACTTCGCGGACGAGTCGCGCGTGGTTCTGCGGGGCCGCCGCGCCGGGCACGTCCGGGAGGTCCATCGCGCGGCGCTCGGCGACGAGTTGGTCGTCGGTCTCGCCGGTGGCCGCATCGGCCGCGGACGCGTCGTGCGCATCGGCGACGAGATCGAGATGGAGATCACGCTCGATCGCGATCCGCCGCCGCCGCTCGACGTCACGCTCGTGCTCGCGCTACCGCGTCCGAAAGTGCTCAACCGGGTCATCGCGGCAGTGACGTCGCTGGGCGTCAAGCGGATTTTCCTCATCAACGCGTGGCGCGTCGAGAAGAGCTACTGGAAATCGCCGCGGATGGCGGAAGGCAACCTGCACGATCAGTCGGTGATCGGCCTCGAACAGGCTCGCGACACGATGCTGCCGTCGATCGAGACGCGGCGCCTGTTCCGGCCGTTCGTCGAAGGTGAACTGCCGGCGATCGCCGCGGGAACGACCGCGCTCGTCGCCCATCCGTACGCGAGCGAGGAATATCCGCGCGAAGTTCGCGGGCCGATCACGCTCGCGATCGGCCCCGAAGGCGGATTCATTCAGGAGGAAATCGACTCGTTGATGAAAGTGGGATTTCGCGCGGTGACGAGTGGACCGCGAATCCTGCGAGTGGAGACGGCGATCAGCACGCTGATCGGGCGCCTATGACGGCTTACCCTGCAACCGGCGAAGCGCAGCCTGTTTCAGCGCCATATTCGTCCCCGCCTTCGCGATCGCCCGCACCTCGGACTCGGGGAGAGCGGGGAGAATTCGAAGTGCGTAGGCCTGCGGCGTTTTCGGGTTGTGAATGAGCGCGAGGCGCACGTCGAGACTGGCCATCCATTGGCCCGTCTTCGTGATGACATCGACAATCTGAAAATTAAGGAAGGACGACTTCGCGATGCGCACGACCTCGTCGACGGTCAGCCGCGGGTTCCGCAGAACGGAGAGCAGGACTCGCGGATCGTTGTCCTGAACAAGCACGGCCCGCTCCGTGCGGTCCGC
>DASVHS010000533.1:0-7833 GCA_036382495.1 Thermoanaerobaculia bacterium
CTCGAGCGATTGCGAAGGAAAACGGTGATCGCCTTTTTTTCGCGTGAACCGTTCTTCCTGCGCCGCCGCGATGATCTCGCCGTCGCGGATGAGCGCGGCGGCGGAGTCGTGGTAGTACGCGGAAATGCCGATGATATTCATCGCGATGTCATCCTGAGCGCCGCAGAGCGCGAGGGATCTGGGCGGTGGCCACGATCCGCCGCCCAGATCCCTCGCCGTCTTCGCGGCTCAGGATGACATCAGGCCGCCGTGCCATGGCACTTCTTGTACTTCTTGCCGTTGCCGCATGGACAGGGATCGTTGCGGCCCACTTTCTCGCTCGTCCGCTTGACTGTCTGCGGCGAAGACTGACCGCCGGACAGAAACATCGGCTGCTGTTTCGGCGGCTGCGCGAGCGGTGATCGCTGCGGCTGACGCTGGCGCTGCTGCTGTTGTTGTTCGCCGTCGCGCTCGACGACGACGTCGATCTTCCACAGGTACTTGACGACACGATCCTGGACGTTCTCCATCATTTCCTGGAACATGTCGAACGATTCTTTCTTGTATTCGATCAGCGGATCGCGCTGGCCGTAGCCGCGCAGTCCGATGCCTTCCTTGAGGTGGTCGATCATCAGAAGGTGGTCCTTCCACAGCTGATCGATAACCTGGAGAAGCAGATATTTTTCGTGCAGGCGCATCACATCCGGCCCGACCTGCTTTTCCTTTTCCTCGTACTTCTTGTTGACCGCGGCGGTGACAAGTTCCTTCACCGAATCGCGGCGCATCGTGTTGAGATCGACGGCGGCGCTCTTGAGATCGACGCCGAAGAAGTCGAAGAGCTCCGCATTCATCTCCGCCTCATTCGGAGGCTCCCTCATGTCGTCGGACATATGGGACTCGACGATGAACTCGACGATCTCGTCGGCGGAGTTGACGATGTACTCCTTGCCCTCGCGGCCATCGAGGATGGAGCGGCGCAGCGTGTAGATCGACTCACGCTGCTTGTTCATCACGTCGTCGTACTCGAGCAGATGTTTGCGCGCTTCGAAGTTGCGGCCTTCGACCTGCTTCTGCGCCCGCTCGATCGCGCGCGTGACCATGCCATGCTCGATCGGTACGCCTTCCTCCATGCCCAGCCGCTGCATGAGTCCGGAGATGCGATCGGAGCCGAAGATGCGCATCAGGTCATCTTCGAGCGAGAGATAGAAGCGCGATGAACCGGGATCGCCCTGGCGTCCCGATCGTCCGCGCAGCTGGTTGTCGATGCGGCGCGACTCGTGGCGCTCGGTGCCGAGGATGTGCAGGCCGCCGAGGCGGACGACTTCGTCGTGGTCTTTCTGCCACTGCTCGCGCAGATCGCGCTCGATGAACTGACGCTGCGCGGGATCGGTGACTTCCTTCGTCTTCTGCGCGGCCGTGAACTCCCAGTTCCCGCCCAGAAGAATGTCCGTCCCGCGGCCGGCCATGTTCGTGGCGATCGTGACCGCACCTTTGCGGCCAGCCTGCGCGACGATCTCCGCTTCCTTCTCGTGATACTTCGCATTGAGGACGACGTGCGGCACGCCCTGGCGCTTCAGCATCGCCGACAGCTGCTCGGACTTCTCGATCGAGATCGTGCCGACGAGCGCGGGCTGACCCTGTGCCGACATCGTCTTGATCTCGGCGACGATCGCTTCGAACTTCTCGCGCTCGGTGCGATAGACGAGGTCGGGCATGTCGTTGCGCACCATCGGCCGGTTCGGCGGGATGACGACGACCTCGAGGTTGTAGATCTTGTCGAACTCCGCCGCTTCCGTGTCCGCGGTTCCGGTCATGCCGGCGAGCTTCTCGTACATGCGGAAGAGGTTCTGGAACGTGATCGTGGCGAGCGTCTGGTTCTCGGCTTCGATGCGCACGCCTTCTTTTGCTTCGACGGCCTGATGCAGACCATCGCTCCAGCGGCGGCCGGGCATCAGGCGGCCGGTGAACTCGTCGACGATGAGCACTTCGCCATCGTTGACGACGTACTCGACGTCTTTCTTGTACAGCGAGTGAGCGCGCACCGCCTGATTGACGTGGTGGAGGGTGTCCATGTTGTTCGGGTCGTAGAGATTGTCGACGCCGAGGAGCTTCTCGGCGTGCAGCACGCCCTCTTCGGTAAGGACAGCGGTGTGCTGTTTCTCATCGACCTGGAAATCGACGTCCTTCGTCAGCCGCGGAATGATCTTGTCGACCTTGTAGTACTTGTCGACCGACTCCTCCGACGGCCCGCTGATGATCAGCGGTGTGCGGGCTTCGTCGATGAGGATCGAGTCGACTTCATCGACGATCGCATAAACCGGATCGCGCTGCACCATGGACTCCAGGTCGAACTTCATGTTGTCGCGCAGGTAGTCGAAGCCGAACTCGTTGTTGGTTCCGTACGTGACGTCGCAGCGGTATGCGGCCTGCCGCTCCTTATCGCCGTGCTGGTTCTGAATCACACCGACGGTGAGACCGAGGAACTTGTAGACGCGGCCCATCCATTCGGAGTCGCGGCGGGCGAGGTAGTCGTTGACCGTGACGACGTGCACGCCGCGGCCGGTGAGCGCGTTCAGATAGACGGGCAGCGTCGCGACGAGGGTCTTGCCTTCGCCCGTCTTCATCTCCGCAATCTTTCCGTTGTGCAGGATCACGCCGCCCATCAGCTGGACGTCGAAGTGGCGCATGTCGACCGCGCGCTTGCCTGCCTCGCGGCAGACGGCGAACGCTTCGGGCAGGAGGTCGTTGAGCGCGGCCTGGAGATCGGCCTTCGCGGCCTTGACGCTTATCTCGTCGAGCGGGACTTCTTTTTTCGTCGTTTCGAGATGTTCGACGACCGGTTTCAGCCGCGCGCGGAATTCCGCGGTTTTCGCGCGAAGACCTTCGTCCGTCAGTTTGCTGATCGTAGGCTCGAGCGCGTTGATCTGCGCGACGACGGGCAGCATGCGCTTCACGTCGCGCTCGTGCTTCGAGCCGAAAATAGAGGTTAGAACTTTATCAATCATGAGAGTTTTCCCAGCGGACTACGGACGGCGAGAGCGAGGAGCTCAGACGAGCGCTGGGGCGCGCGGCGCAGCTTCCCCGCGCATCCTCGGTCCTCGATCCTCGGTCCTCGGTTGAGTGCGAAAACCGGCCGGCGAGGGACGATGCGTGACGAATGCCACCTGAATGGCGCGGCGCTGAACGCGATGTTCCCGTTGGGCGACGGACGGCGCCGGTCGCAGGACCGGTGCTTCGACGACGCCTGAAATCGCGCTGAGCGCGATCGTGAGAACGAGATACAGGTTCATTCCGGAGCGGTAAGGTATCAGGAAACCGAAGAATTCCGAGGGGCTACCTCGCCAATGCTTCAAGACGGTCCAGGGTCACGAACGTCTGGTGGCCGAGGAAGATCACGAGTGAAAAGTAAGCGACGGCGATGGCGGCGCGTTGGGCGCCCGTGACTTCGTAGAACTTGTCTTCCTTCTCGCGGAGGATCGACGCGTACACCTGGAAGACGGACAGGATGAGGATCAGGATCAGCAGCGCGTTCGGCTGCTTGATCGTCTTGTACGTCAGGATCGCACCGCCGATGACCCACATCCACTTCGTCACCGCGCCGGAGATGCGGCCGCCGTCGAGCAAGCCGATCGGCAGAAGGTTGATGAGGTTCAACACGAATCCGGCGAACGCGATCAGCAGGTACACCGGCTGATTCGTCCACTTGTACATCTGCAGCGCGACGAGTGAAGCGAGTGTGCCGGCGACCGGACCGGCCAGTCCGATTTGCGCGTCGTCGTACGCGGTGCGCACCTGGTCCTTGATCGTGACCGCGCCGCCGATGAAGGGAATGAACACCATGAATCCTGCTCGCAGACCCTTCGCGCGGATCGCCACCGCGTGACCGATCTCGTGGATCAGCGTGACGATCACGAAACCGAGCACGATGCCCAGCGGGAACTTCATCGCGTAGGCGAAAACCGTGACGAGCATCGAGCCGCCGGCGATCGCAAACTGCAGCGCGCCGAACCCCTCGAACGGATTGACGATGAGGAGGCGGAACTTCTCGATGAGCAGGATCGCGAACTTCAGCACCGCAACGCCGATCAGGATGAGAAAGGCGAAGATCGACTTCGGGATCGATCGTTTGTGATCAGGGGCGGTGGACTCCATCGGATGGACCGCAAAGCAGAACGCGCGTGAACAAACATGTCATTCCGACGCGCGAGGACGGGCTTCTGTGTGGAGGCGGGCTTCAGCCCGCCGGTATCGCGCAAAAGAGCCATCGCGGGCTGAAGCCCGCGGCCACACAGAAGCATCACCGCCGCAACCTGACATAGGATCGCATCGCGTGACCGACGTCGAATCGCTGCGATCGCAGCTCCGCGATCGCGGGTATCTGTCCCACGGCATCGAGCGATGGTTCGCGCTCGATCCGTGGAGCTCGCGTGCATTCTGGGCCGAGCTCCTGACCGTGGCAGCGAAGGCGGCGGTCCTCATTGCGCTGTTCGGTTCGCTTCCGTGTGCCGCGGTGATGCTCGCGCGCAACCATCCGCTCACCGCAGTCGAGACGCTGGAACTCTTTGCGCTCTACGCCCTGGCGTGGTTCGCAATCGGGTTTGTCGTCGTGCTGGCCGTGGCGCTCCTGTTGAAGATCCGGCCGGAGATCACGATCGACACGTCGCGCGGCCTGCTGGCGATCTCGATCGCGACGAGCATCGTGCTCATCGTCCCGCTCGCAGCCTGGTGGTACGAGTTCGACGCGTTGCCGTCCGCGGTCGAGCTCGCCGTGGGCAGCGTGCTTGCCGCGATCTTTTTCGTCGTGGCGACCATCGTCGCGTCAGCGGCGCTGCTTTCGTTCACGATCTACGAACTGCAACGAATCCCGGCAATTCACCAGAAGCCTCGCGGTGGACCGCTGTCGATCGCGGCCGCGATTCTCGTGGCACTGCTGTTTGTGCCGGTGTATGCGACGCCGGAGCGGCATGCCGGATCGCCGCAGCAGGTCGTGACGGTGCCCGCGCAGCGTCACGTCGCGCTGATCGGAGTCGACGGACTCTCCGACGACATCCTCCGCTCGCGCCCCGATCTCGCTCGTGAGTTCACGATCGTGCAGCCGGTGAGATCGATCAGCGGCTCGTCGACGACAGAGCGCTGGGCGTCGGCCGGCACCGGCGTTCCCGCGTCGCTGCACGGCGTTCGTGCGGTCGAAGGCGTCCGGCTCGCCGGCGGACCTCACATCCTGCAAAGCGTCTCGCGCGCGGACCTGGCGTTGCGAGCTGTCGCGACGCGGCAGCCGTTGCCGCCGACGATCCGCCGCCGCGATTACGTCTGGGAAATCTTCGCCGGTCGCGGGGTCACGTCGTTGTCCGTGAACTGGTGGACAACGTCCGACGCACGGATCGGTGCGCTGACGTCGATCGGGCAGGAAACGATTTTCGGAACCGCGAAAAAGGACGCTCTCGCAATCGACAGCGGAGCCGCGCAACGTTTCCTGCGCGAAGCCGGGGCAACGCATCCGCAATTCGCGACGATCTACCTTCCCGCGCTCGACGTGATCCTCAACCGAGTCGCGGCCGAACCTTCGGCGCGGCTGGCCATGTCGATTCGTGCGCTCGACGGCGCGCTCGCGCTCGTGCGCGCATTGCGGCAGCGCGGATACGACGTCGTGCTCGTCGGAATGCCCGGCGAGTCGCAGAGCGGACGCGCAGTCGTCGCATCGTCGATCAACCTGAGTGCGGCGTCGTCGCCGTTCGACGTCGCACCGACGCTGTGCAGCCTCATGGGCTTTCCCGCGTCATCGGAAATGCCCGGGCGATCGCTGACCGGCGAGACAGGACCTCGAATCGCTTCTTACGGCAGTCGCACGCAAAGCGATGCGTCGCCGAAACTGAACCAGGAGTATTACGACAGCCTCAAGAGTCTGGGATACATAAGATGAGGTCGATCAAAGGAGTCGAAATGAAATCACTCGCAGTAATGGTGGTAGCAATGCTGCTCGCCACCACCGGCCTCGCCCAGCACCCCATCACATTCGACGACATGGCGGCGATGCGTCGGATCGGCGCGCCGCAGGTCTCTCCGGATGGACGATGGGTCGCGTACGACGCGAGCACGGTCGATCTGCCGGCGAACTACCGGCACAGCGCAATCTATCTCGTTCCGGCAGCAGGCGGCGACTCGCGCAGGATCACCGATGGCGTCAAACAGGATGAAGGACCGGCATGGTCGCCCGACGGAAAGACGATCGCGTACGTTTCCGATCGCGAGGGCGGCGGGAAGCAGGTCTGGCTGTACGACGTCGCGACGAACGCATCGCGCAAGCTGACGAACCTGCCGGGCGGCGCCGGCAGCCTGAAATGGACGCCGGACGGCTCGGGCGTGCTGCTCGTCTCCGACATCTATCCCGACTGCGGCGTCGAGCCGCAGTGCATCAAGGACAAGACGATGGTCGAGGGCAGCAAGCCGTCGAAGGCGCGGGTGATCACGAGTCTTCTCTACCGTCACTGGACGGCATGGCAGGACCCGACGCGCTCGCACGTCATCCTTTATTCATTGAATGGCCAGGCGCGTGACCTTACGCCCGGCACATTCGACGCACCGCCGTTCTCACTGGGCGGCGGCGATGAATTCGACATTTCGCCGGATGGCAAGGAGTTCGTCTACGCGAGAGATGACCACCAGCATCCCGAATTGTCGACGAACTCGGACCTCTTCATCGTTCCGATCACGGGCGGCGAAGCGCGTCGCATCACGACGCGAACCGGCGCCGACACATCGCCGAAATATTCGCCCGATGGAAAGTGGATCGCCTACCGGTCGCAGGCGCGCGCCGGCTACGAATCGGATCTCTTTGAATTGTGGTTGTACAACCGCGCCACCGGAACGCAGACGCGCGTCGCCCAGGACTTCAACAACTGGATCGAATCGTTCTCCTGGGCGCCGGACAGCCGCACGATTTACTTCACCTCGACGGAGAACGGCCGCATCCCGATTTACGAGACGACGATCGAAGGGCGCTATCGAAAAATCTACGACAGCGGATCAGCTGACGCGATCTCGGCGAGTCGCGACGGCCGCACGATTTACTTTCAGCGATCGACGCTGCAACGACCGGCCGACCTGTTCTCGCTGACGCGCGACGGGCAGGCCACGCAGATCACGCACGACAACGATGCGCTGTTGTCACGACTCCAGGCCGGCGCGGTGACGAGCACGACGTGGACCGGCGCCGACAACGCCACGATCCAGGGATTCATCGTCACGCCGCCCGGTTTCGACGCGACGAAAAAATATCCGGCCATCGTCCTCATTCACGGCGGACCGCAGGGCGCGTGGGACGACGGATGGTCGTATCGCTGGAACCCGCAGCTGTTCGTCGCGCGCGGCTACGTCGTACTCATGCCGAATCCGCGCGGGTCGACGGGCTTTGGCCAGAAGTTCGTCGAAGAAATTTCCGGCGACTGGGGCGGCCGTGCCTACGTCGACATCATGAACGGCGTCGACAAGTTCGCAGCGTTGCCGTACGTCGACAGCACGCGCATGGGCGCCGCCGGCGCCTCCTTTGGCGGCTACATGGTCGACTGGATCCTCGGGCACACCGACCGGTTCAAAGCGCTCTTGTCGCATGACGGCGTCTACAACCTCACGTCCGAGTACGGAGTGACCGAAGAGTTGTGGTTCCCGGAGTGGGAGTTCAAGGGAAATCCGTGGGACAACCCCGAGCAGTACGAGAAGTGGTCGCCGCACATGTTCGCGAAAAACTTCAAGACGCCGACGCTTGTCGTGCAGGGCGAGCTCGATTTCCGCGTGCCGGTCGATCAGGGCCTGCAGCTGTTCACGACGCTACAGCGAAAGAACATCCCGTCGAAGTTG
>DASVHS010000534.1:0-3340 GCA_036382495.1 Thermoanaerobaculia bacterium
GTAGACGTTGATCGTGCGCGTGAGCGCGGCCCGGAATCCCGAGAGGTGCGTGCCGCCTTCGTGCGTGTTGATGTTGTTGGCGAACGAATAGAGCGTTTCGGCGTAGCCGTCGTTCCATTGCAGCGCGATCTCGGCGTCGATGCCGTCCTTCTCGCCGCGCATGTAGATCGGCTTCTCGTTGACCGCCGCCTTGTTCGTGTTCAGATGCCGCACGAAGGAGACGATGCCGCCGTCGTAGTGGAACTTGTGGCTCTTGCCGTCGCGCTCGTCATCGAGCGTGATGAGGATGCCGCCGTTCAGGAACGCGAGCTCGCGGAGCCGCTGCGCCAGCGTGTCGAAGCTGAAGACCGTCGTCTCGAAGATCTGCGGGTCCGGTTTGAAGGTGACTTTCGTGCCGCGGCGCTTCGTCGTACCGGTCATCTCGAGGTCGCCCGCCGGCGTGCCGCGCTCGTAGCTTTGCTGGTAGACCTGGCCGTTGCGCCAGATTTCGAGATCTAGCGTTTCCGACAGCGCGTTGACGACCGACACGCCGACGCCGTGCAGGCCGCCCGACACCTTGTAGCTGTCGTTGTCGAACTTGCCGCCGGCGTGCAGCACGGTGAGGACGACCTCGGCCGCCGATTTGCCGCTCGTGTGCAGATCGACCGGAATGCCGCGGCCGTTGTCGATCACGGTGAGGGAGCCGTCGATGTGAATCGTGACGTTGACTTGATCACAGAAGCCGGCGAGCGCTTCGTCGATGGAGTTGTCGACGACTTCGTACACGAGGTGGTGCAGCCCGGACGGTCCGGTGGACCCGATGTACATCGCGGGCCGCAGGCGCACCGCGTCGAGGCCTTCGAGCACCTTGATCTTGTCGGCGCCGTAGTCTTCGCTCGCGCCGTTCCCTCCGTGTCCGTTGCCGCCCGCGGGCACCTCCGGCGTGATCGGCTGCTTGTCGTCCGGCGTCTCGTGTGGGTCGGTGTGATTCATGGTTTCCTGGGCTGACACCGATGTGTCCGCCCGATCAAACGCGCATCGGCATGATGACGTAGGTGTAGTCGTACCCCTCGGCGCCGACCGGCTTCAGGACGGCCTGGCTCACTTCGTCTTTGAGTTCGAGCGCCACGACGTCAGTCGTGACCGCGGACATGAAGTCGAGCACGTATTGCGCGTTGAAACAGATTTGCATCGCGTCGCCCGTGTACTCCACCGGGAGCGTCTCGCGCGCCTCGCCCAGGTCGGGGCTGCTCGAAGTGACGTCAACCTTGCCTTTTTCGAGCTGAAATTTCACCGCGCGCGAGCGCTCGTTAGAGAGCAGTGCCACGCGCTTGACGGCGTTCGTCAGCCGATCACGCTCGAACTCAATGTGCTTGTCGTTGCCTTTCGGGATGACGCGTTCGTACGCCGGAAACTGTCCGTCGATCATCCGCGAAATGAGCATGCGTTCGCCGACGCCAAAAAAAAGATGGTTCTCGCCGCGCTCGTATTTGATGTCCTCGTTGCCCTCGCCCTCCGCGAGCAGGCGTCCGAGTTCGCCGAGCGTTTTCTTCGGGAGGATAGCTTTGATCTCCTCGGCGTCCTTCTTGGCCTTGCCGTCGCGCGGCACGGTGACGAGCGCGAGACGATGGCCGTCGGTGGCGACCAGACTCATCGAGTCAGGACGCAGCACGAAGAGCGCGCCGTTCAGAAAATAGCGTGTGTCCTCGCCGGTAATTGCAAATTGCGTTTTCGACACCATCTCCTTGACCGACGAGCTCGTGAGCGTGGCGGTCGGCGTTGCGCTCGCCTCGGGCAGCGTCGGAAAGTCTTCGCGCGGAAGCGTCTGCATCCTCGCGTCGAACCGGTCCGCGGCGACCTTGACGCCGCCTTTGTCCTCGGCGATGCGAATGTCGGTTTCAGGCAGCGACCTGATGATCTCGTAAAACTTCTTCGCTGGGATCGTCAGCGAGCCGGCTTTGGTCACCGATGCCGCGCACTTACTGCGCAGCCCGACTTCGAGATCGGTGGCCAGAAAGCGGACCTCGTCGCCCTTCGCCTCCATCAGCACGTTGGCGAGAATGGGAATGGTATTTTTTCGTTCCACGATTCCCTGAAAAAGTTGCAGTTCTCGCAGAAGGTCGTTCTTGCGGGCGACAAGTTCCATGGCTGTGCTGACCTCGAAAGGCGGGGGTCTGGGCCCGCGATCCCCTAAGGGAGAGGGAAGATTCGAGAATAAGAAATTATATAGGAAGAGAGGGTGTGTTGAAAAGCTCGATGTGGCCGTTAGTGCTTGTTTTTGAATGATTTACATTGTGCAAAAAATGTGATTCAAAACCGGGGCTGGAACCGCGTCCACCAAGCTCGTCCGCCGTTCAGAAGTTTTCCGCAATCCGCCTTCGGAAGGCCCTGTGGAAAACCGTGCGTCTACCGGAATCCTTCGAGAAAATTGCCCATTAGCGTGTTGAAATCTCCGTCTTTTTTGCGCAGATCTTCGACCTTCCGAATCGAGTGAATGACGGTCGAATGATGCTTGCCGCCGAAGCTGCGTCCGATCTCGGGCAGCGAGGCATGCGTGAGCGCCTTACATAAATACATGGCGATTTGACGAGGCATCGCAACAGATTTCGAATTATTCCGCGATTTCAGGTCAACCATCTTCAGGTTGTAGTAGTCGGCCACGAACTTTTGAATCAGCTCGATCGTCACCGCTTTCGTTTCGTGTTCGAGAATGTTCTTCAATACCTCTTGAGCGAGCGGCAACGTGATTTCCTGGCCGGTCAGCGACGCATACGCAATCAGACGAATCAGCGATCCCTCGAGCTCGCGGATGTTCGACTTGATGCGTCCCGCGATGTAGATCGCCACATTGTCGGGCAGCGGCACCGCTTCGGTCTCCGCTTTCTTCTTCAAGATCGCCACCTTCGTCTCGAGGTCGGGCGATTGAATATCGGCGATGAGTCCCCACTCGAAGCGTGACCGCAGCCGTTCCTCGAGCGAGGGAATCTCGTGCGGCGGACAGTCGCTGCTGAGCACAATCTGCTTCTGTGAGTCGTAGAGCGCATTAAAGGTGTGGAAAAACTCGGTTTGGGTCCCCTCTTTTCCGGCGAGGAACTGGATGTCGTCGACCAGCAGGACATCGACGGTGCGATAGCGCTCGCGAAAATCGCTCACGCGATCGTACCGGACCGCGTTGATCATCTCGTTCATGAAGCGCTCGGACGAAATGTAGGTCAGCTTTAACTGATGATCGTGCTGCAGGACGTAGTGTCCGATGGCGTGCATCAAGTGCGTCTTGCCGAGGCCGACCCCGCCGTAGATGAACAGCGGGTTATACGATCGCGACGGCGCTTCGGCGACCGCGCGGGACGCGGCGTGCGCA
>DASVHS010000535.1:0-8521 GCA_036382495.1 Thermoanaerobaculia bacterium
CGCTCCAGGATTTTTTCATTCGCGCCTCGCCGATCCGGCGATCGAGCTCGTCGAGCCTTCGATCAAGGAGCGCAATCCCATTCCTCGCGTTGGCGAAGCGGGGGAGCTCAAAGGCATCGCAGTTTTTCTGGCGTCGAACGCGTCGAGTTACATCACCGGACAGGTCATCGCCGTCGATGGCGGCGCGACTGTCGTGTGACGGAGGAAGAGTGACAGAACGTTCTCCATACGCTGCGAGGCCGTGGACGGCGCACTACGACTACTGGGTGCAGCCGCACATGAATTATCCGCGCCGGCCTCTTGCCGACATTCTTCGTCTGACCGCCGCCGACGTCCCCGACGCTCCCGCCACCGCATTCCTCGGCGCGCGACTGACGTGGGCGGAGATCAAAGATCGCAGCGACAAATTCGCAACCGCGCTGGCGCGCAAGGGAATCCGCAAGGGCGATCGCGTCGGGATCATGTTGCCGAACTGCCCGCAATATCTGATCGCCGCGTTTGCGATTCTGCGGATCGGCGGCATCGTGGTGAACATCAATCCGCTCTACACGCCGCGAGAGATCGTCGTCGTCGCCGCTGATTCCAGCATGCGAATGCTTCTGACGCTCGATGTCCTGGCGCTGCAGGCACTCGGAATTCGCAGCCAGACATCGATTGAAGCGATCCTGATCACCTCCGTCGCCGAATACAGCGCCGCCGCGGTGCCGTGTCCGGCGATCGATGGAACGCAACGTCTGAGCGACGTCCTGGCGAGCGTCACCGTTCCTGACGTTCCTTCCGTCTCGATCGATCCCGAGACCGACGTCGCCGTTCTTCAATACACGGGCGGCACAACCGGCGTGCCGAAGGGCGCGATGTTGACGCACTTCAACATCTTTGCGAACGTCATCCAGACCACGGTGCTTCACCAGCCCGCACAACCGCGCGGCGCGGAACGCGTCCTCCTCGTCATCCCGTTCTTTCACATCTATGGATTCACGGTCGGCCTGATGGCCGGCGCGTGGCAGGGCGCGCTGCAGATTCTCATCCCGAAGTACGACGTGGAGGCGCTGCTGGTGGCGATCCGCGATTTCCGACCGACTTACTTTCCGGCCGTGCCCACGATCTACATCTCGCTGCTCACTCATCCCAAGGCTCGCGAGTACGGCCTGGACAAGGTCCGCGGTTTCAACAGCGGCTCCGCGCCGCTTCCCGTCGAAGTCATCGAACAGTTCGAGAAGATGACCGGCGGGACATTGAATGAAGGATACGGATTGTCCGAGGCGTCGCCGGTGACGCATACGACGCCGTCGCTGTCGAGGAGGAAGCCCGGAAGCATCGGCATCCCGCTTCCCGACACGGAAATCAAGATCGTCGATCTCGAGCTGGGAACGAAGGAGGTCGCGATCGGAACCGATGGCGAGCTTTGCATCGCCGGCCCGCAGATCATGAAGGGCTACTGGAACCGGGCCGACGAGACGGCGATCGCTTTGCGTACCGATGGCGCGGGGAAGGTGTGGCTCTACACCGGCGACATCGCGCGCATGGATGAGGACGGGTCGTTCTACATCGTGCAGCGCAAGAAGGACATGATCATCGTCTCCGGTTTCAACGTGTATCCCTCGGAAGTCGAGAGTGTGCTGTTCGCACATCCGGCGGTGATGGAGGCCGTGGTCATCGGAGTCCCGCACGCTTATTACGGCGAGGCGGTGAAGGCGTTCGTCGTTTCGAAACCGGGCGCTCGCGTGACAGTTGAAGAGCTTCGAGCTCACTGCGCCGCGAACCTCGCGGAGTTCAAGCGCCCGTCGGCGATCGAATTCCGCGAGAGTCTGCCGAAGACTGCTGTCGGAAAGATCCTGCGTCGCGCGCTGCGCGAAGAGGATCGAGTGGTGGCGAAAACATGATGACGGAGCACGATCGAATCCGGCTCGATCTCTGTTGTGCGGCGCGACTCCTGTATCGCAACGGGTTGAGCGCAGCGAACGCCGGCCACATCAGCGTGTCGATCGGCGGCGATCGAATGCTCGTCAACCATTTCGGGCCCTCGTTCGCGACGTTGCGGCCGGCGAACGTCGTCGTGGTCGACTTCGCGGGAAAGGTGATTGACGGGAACGCGTACGTCAACGACACGATTCGCCTTCACGGAATCATTCATCGCCAGAATCCGCAGATGAAGGTGGTCATGCACACGCATCCTCCCGCGGTCGTCACGTTCAGTACGTTTCGCCGAGTCCCGGAGGTGTTCGATCAGGAGAGCTGTCTGCTGGTTGACGACATCTCGGTGATCGACGAGAACTACGAGGGCCTGGCATCGGACGAGGAGCGTGTGATGCCGATCGCTCGCGCGCTCGGCGTCAAACCGATTGCGATTCTGCCGAACCACGGCGCGATCACAACCGCCGACAGCATTCCATTGGCCACAGTTCGGATGTTGCTGCTCGAAGGAATGGTGCAGCGGAACCTTTCCGTGGCTCAGGCCGCAGGTGCGACGGGTTTCAAGGCGATACCGATCGCACTCGAGGCCGCGCGCCGTGCGAAGAGCGAGATCGCGCGAATCCCGGTGATCGTGCCGCTCTGGCAGGACTTCATGGAGCGACTGCGGAAGACGGATCCGGATTTGTTCGAGGGGAGAAACGCATGAAGATCACGCGTGGAGGACAGGCGCCCTCGCCTGTCCGGACAGGCGAGGCGCCTGTCCTCCACATTCACCGCGTTGTCGTCATCGGCTCCGGAACCATGGGTGGCGGAATCGCCGCGCAATTCGCGAACGCGGGCGTTCCCGTCTACCTGCTCGACATCTCGACGCAGGTCGTCAACGCGTCGTTCGACCGGATGAAAAAGTCGAAGCCTCCGGCATTCTTCACGCCTGAGACTGCGGACCTCGTCACGATCGGCAGTCTCGATGAGCACGACGCCTGGATCGGCGAAGGCGACTGGATCATCGAGGCGATTGTCGAGGAGCTCGAGCCAAAGCGGGCGCTCATCGCACGCATCGACCGACTCCGCAGGAAAGGCAGCATCGTGTCGAGCAATACGTCCGGTATTCCGATCGCGAGCATCGCCGCCGGCGCTTCCGCCGACTTCAAAGCGCACTTCCTCGGCACGCACTTTTTCAACCCGCCGCGCTACATGAAGCTGCTCGAAGTCATTCCCACGAAAGAGACGAAGCCTGAGATCACAAAGCTCGTCCGCGATTTCGCGGAGCGCCGGCTCGGCAAAGGCGTGGTGCTGTGCAAGGACACGCCGAACTTCATCGCCAACCGCCTGGCGTCGATTGGCGGCGCGTCGCTCGTCGATTTCGTGCTCGCGAATGGCTACACGATCGAAGAGACCGACGCCATCGCCGGTCCGCTGATCGGCCGGCCGAAAACGGCCGCGTTCCGGCTGCAGGATCTGGTTGGTCTGGACGTGGCCAGCTCCGTCGGCAGGAACCTCTATCCATTGATCGAGGGCGACGAGTCGCGCGAAGTCCTTCGTTCGCCGCGACTGGAAGCGCTCCGCAAAGACCAGATGGACCGCGGCCGCCTCGGCGACAAGAGCGCGCAAGGCTTCTACAAGAAAGGCGGCCAGTCGATCCTCAGCCTCGATCTCGAGACTCACGAGTATCGCGAACGCCGCGAGCCGGAGATTCCGTCGATCGCCGAAGCGATGAAGATCAGGAGCCTGCCGAAGCGTCTCGATTTCGTGCTTCGACAGGACGACAAAGCCGGCGCGCTGGCGCGGCACATCGTCTACAACACGCTCGCGTACGCGGCGCGTCGCGTCCCGGAGATCACCGACGACATCATCAATATCGATCGGACGATGCGCTGGGGTTTCTCGCACGACCTCGGACCGTTCGAGCTGTGGGATGCGCTCGGCGTGCGCGCGACCTCCGATGCGATGAAGAAGAACGGCGTCGCCGTCGCCCCGTGGGTCGAGGAAATGCTCGCGTCGAGGAACGAGACGTTCTACCGAGGCGATTCTTACTATGACCCGGCGCGACGCGCGTATGTGCCGATCGCTCCCGATCCGCGCGTGATCGATCTCGCGAAGGGACGCGTCGTTCGCGAGAATAAAGGCGCGAGCCTGATCGACATCGGCGACGGCGTTCTCTGTCTCGTGTTTCACACGAAGATGAACACGCTCGACGACGACGTGCGCACGATGATCGTCGAATCGGTCGAAGAGCTGGAGAGCGGCGCGTGGGCCGGCATGGTCATCGGCAATGACGGAGCGGACTTCTGCGTCGGCGCGAATCTCGCCGGCGGTTTCGCATCGAACGGCGACGAGGCGTTGAGCCGCGGAGTGAAGGCGATGCAGGATGCGCTGATGGCGGTTCGCTTCTGTTCGAAGCCGGTCGTCACGGCACCGTTCGGACGCGCGCTCGGCGGTGGCGCCGAAGTGGCCATGGCCGGCGCGCGCATCGTCGCCGCCGCGGAGACTTACATCGGCCTCGTTGAAGCGGGCGTTGGTCTCGTTCCCGGCGCCGGCGGATGCAAGGAGCTCGTGCGCCGCGTCGTGTCGCCGCCGATGCGACAGACGCCGAACGCAGATCCACTTCCATTCGTGCAGAACGTTTTGCAGACGATCGGTTCGGCGCGAGTATCGACGAGCGCCGAGGAAGCGAAATCCCTGGGCTTTCTCGATGCGGCCGATCGCATCGTCATGAATCGCGATCACCTCATCTTCGAAGCGAAGGAAGAAGTGGTCGAGCTCGCAGCGCATGGTTACGCGCCGCCCGTCCGCGACAAGAGCTGTTACGCCGCGGGACGTGATGTGCGCGCCGCGCTGAAAGCCGGCATCTACGTGCTCCAGCAGGGCGCGTACATGAGCGAGCACGACGCGCTGATCACGTCGAGACTGGCGTCGATTCTCTGCGGCGGCGATCTGTCGAGCGGCCAGTGGGTCGACGAACAATTCCTGCTCGATCGCGAGCGCGAAGTCTTCGTCGAGTTGAGCCGCGAGCCGAAGACGCGCGAACGAATCCAGGCCATGCTGTCGACGGGGAAGCCGCTGCGCAACTGAGGACCAGGATGACGGCAGACAGCGAACACGCCACCGCACGCCGATCCATGAGCGGACTCGAATACATTCGAAAGCTCGTGGCCGGCGAGCTCGAGTCGTCGCCGATGGCGCGGCTTCTCAACATCAGCGTCGTCGAAGTCGAGGAAGGACGAGTCGTCGTCACCGCGCAGCCGTCGCTCGAATTCGAGAACGGACTGCGCATCGCCCACGGCGGTTTCGCAGCGACAGTGCTCGACACCGCCCTCGGATGCGCGGTCAATTCCGTCTTGCCCGCCGGAAAAGTCTTCACGACGCTGGAGATGAAAATCAACTTCACGCGTGCGGTCACTCGCAAAACGGGAACGCTCACATGTTCGGCGGCGATCGTTCACGCCGGTTCGCGTACGGCCACGGCGGAAGGTCGCATCGTCGACGCCGATGGCAAGGTGTACGCGCATGGCTCGGCGACGTTCATTGTGTTTCGCGATACCACTCAGGAGGAGTCATGAACGAAGCGGTCATCGTTGCGGGACTGCGTACGGCAGTGGGGAAGGCGCCGCGCGGCACGCTGCGGACAACGCGTCCTGATGACATGGCCGCCGAGGTCATCTCGGCACTGCTGAAAAGCACGCCGGCAGTTTCCGGCGACGCGATCGATGACGTGATCATCGGATGTGCGATGCCGGAGGGCGAGTCAGGAACGAATGTCGCGCGCATCGCCTCGTTGCGCGCTGGTCTGCCCGACTCCGTGCCCGCGGTGACTGTGAATCGTTTCTGTTCGTCAGGGTCGCAGACGATTGCGATGGCGTCGGAACGGATCATGGCCGGCATGGCCGAGCAGATCATCGCCGGCGGGACCGAGTCGATGAGTCTCGTGCGCGGCAACGGACGCTTTCGCCCGAATCCCGATCTGATCGAGCACCGTCCGGAGGTCTATCTCAGCATGGGATTGACCGCGGAGAACGTGGCGCGCAAGTACAGCGTTTCGCGCGAAGACGCCGACGCCTTCTCGTTTCGCAGTCATCAGAAAGCGATAGCCGCGCAGAAGGCGGGGCGTTTTGCCGACGACGGGATCGTTCCGCTCAACGTGGAGATCGTCGACGCGAATGGCGGCGGCGAAACGACGCGCCAACGTTTGACGTTCGATACCGATGAAGGCCCGCGAGCCGACACGACGCCGGAAGCGCTCGCGAAACTTCGTCCCGTCTTTCATGCGAAAGGAGTCGTGACCGCGGGCAACTCCAGTCAAACATCCGACGGCGCAGCGGCAGTCATCGTGATGTCGCGGCGGCGTGCCGATGAGTTGAAACTCAAACCACTGGCGCGATTCGTTTCGTTCGCCGTCGGCGGAGTGCCGCCGGAGATCATGGGAATGGGTCCGGTCGTTGCCGTTCCGAAAGCGCTGAAGCTGGCCGGCCTGACGCTCGACCAGATCGATCTCATCGAGTTGAACGAAGCGTTCGGCGCGCAAGCGCTCGCAGTCATGCGCGAGCTGGGCATGAACGAGGAACGCGTCAACGTCAACGGCGGCGCGATCGCCCTCGGCCACCCGCTCGGCGCTTCCGGCGCCAAGCTCACCGTCCAACTCCTCGGCGAAATGCGCCGTCGCGGTTCGCGCTACGGGATGGTGACGATGTGCGTGGGCGGCGGGCAGGGCGCCGCCACGATCTTCGAGAATCTGCAGAGCTAACGATGGACTTCGAACTGTCGCCCGAGCTCATCGAACTGCGCGATCGCGTGGCCGCGTTCATCCGCGATGAAGTAATCCCCGCGGAGAACGGCGCCGCCGACATCGAGTCTCTTCGCGACAAAGCGCGCAAGGCCGGCATCTACGGTCCGCAGTTACCGCGCGAGTGGGGCGGACTCGGTCTCGGCACGGTGGCGATGTGCGTCCTTTTCGAACAGGCCGGCCGCAGCCTCCTCGGCCCGATGGCTCTTCACTGTGCGGCCCCGGATGAAGGAAACATGCATCTGCTCTCGCTCTACGCGACGCCGGAGCAGCGCGAGCGATACCTGCGGCCGCTCGTCGAAGGAAAAATCCGCTCGTGCTTCGCGATGACAGAGCCGGCGCCGGGCGCGGGTTCCGATCCGACCATGATGCTGACGCACGCGGTGCGCGTTGACGGCGGCTGGGAAATCAGCGGCCGCAAGTGGTTCGCTACTGGCGCAGACGGTTCTGCTGTTGCGATCACCATGGCGGTCACCGATCCCTCCGTTCCAGCGCATCGCGGCGTCACGATGTTTCTGGTGCCGACGGACACGCCCGGATATCGGCTGATCCGTTCCGTTGCGACGATGGGAGGGCACGGACCCGGCGGACACGGCGAGGTGGAGTACGAACGTGTGCGCGTTCCCGATTCCGCGGTCCTCGGCAAGGTCGGCGACGGTTTCAAGATGGCCCAGGTGCGCCTGACGCCGGCGCGCCTCACTCACTGCATGCGCTGGCTCGGCGTCGCGCAACGCTCGCTCGAGATCGCTGTCGACCGCGCGAAGGAACGCGACGCATTTGGCAAAAAGCTCGCCGGGCATCAGTCGATCCAATGGATGATCGCCGACTCCGAGATCGAGTTGCACGCGTCGCGTCTGATGGTGATGCAGGCGGCGTGGAAGCAGGAGCGCGGCGACGACATCCGCCACGAGTCGTCGATCTGCAAGGTGTTCGTCGCCGAGGCCGTCAACCGCATCATCGACCGCGCCATTCAGATCTGCGGCGCGCTCGGAGTCTCGACCGATACTCCGCTCGAGCATTTCTATCGCGAGGCGCGCGCGTTCCGCATCTACGACGGGCCGTCCGAAGTTCACCGGATGGTCATCGCGCGCAATATTCTGCGACCGAGGTCGCCGCGATGACGGCGGTGAGCGGGTGGATGACGGTTTCTCAGGACGCGATCGACAAATTCGCCGAGGCGACGGGGGATGGGCAATGGATTCATGTCGATCGTGAGCGAAGTGCGCGCGAGTCACCGTACGGGACGACGATCGCGCATGGCTTCCTCACGCTGTCGCTCATGGCCAGTCTTCTCCGGAGCGCGATTCCACTCGGTGCCTCCGGGATGTTGATCAACTACGGATTGAATCGTGTCCGCTTCATTGCCCCGGTCAGGGAAGGCTCTCGAATTCGAGGCCGGTTCGCGATTCTTTCGGTGAATGAGGCTCCGGATGCGGTGAAGGTCGTCTGGAACGTGACCATCGAATGCGAGTCAATCGACAAACCGTGCTGCGTCGCGGAGTGGATCGTTCTCTATGACCGCGGAGCGCGGCGATGAGGTTTCGCGACAAGGTCATATGGGTGACCGGTGCGTCGTCTGGAATCGGGGAAGCGCTTGCGATCGCGTTCAGCAGGGAGGGGGCGCGGGTGGTGTTGTCGTCGCGAAATGAGAAGGAGCTGGAACGGGTGCGCAAGGTTTGCGATGTCATTCCGAGCCGCGAAGACGGCGAGGAATCTGGGCGGGGGAACGGTGCTCCCCGCCCAGATTCCTCGCGCTCTACGGCGCTCGGAATGACAACGCATCTCATCGCACCTCTCGATCTCACCCAACAAGACGCGATCGAGAGG
>DASVHS010000536.1:0-1580 GCA_036382495.1 Thermoanaerobaculia bacterium
GCGAGAAGTTCCACGAGCAGATGCAGAAGACGAACGACCAACAGCACGAGCGCGAAATGGTCATCGAACGTCGCCGTGAGGCCGCGCTTGCGCAACGCCAGGCCACGCGCGTCGTGACGGTGCGCTCGCTGTCGCCGGAACAACGGCTGGAGCTGAAATCGAAGGAAAAGCAGGCCGGACTGCTCTTTGGTCATCGCTTCAATGTTTCGCTGCACAGCGACGGAAAAGTGGTCGGCCAGATCCGCGCCCAGCTCAGCACGGACGAAGTCATCAAACGCGTCCTCGGCGCGCAGAACGATGACACGGCCGAGATCCCGTTCGCAGTAGACCGCGAAAACAACGTCTACACGCGCAATACGACCGACCGCGCCACACTCGACCGTCTCGGCATCATCGACGCGCTCAAATCGAAGAAGCCTTTACCGCACCTGCCGAACTGGGTCGTGGCGATGTCGTTTCACAAAGAGAGCGGCCTGCACATCGGTGCGGCGCGCCCGGTCGGCGAGAACCTCGAGGAGTTGCAGAAAACCGCTGCGCGTAATTTCGGCCTGGGCATCGGCGTGATCGCACTGGCGATGATCGGAATCCTTCCCGTAGCCAGTCACTTCACGCGCGACGTCGAAGTCGTCACCGAAGGCGCGCAGCGAATCGCCCAGGGTGACCTGATGACACGCCTGCCGGTGCGCTCGAAAAACGAATTCGGGCAGCTCGCCAGCGCGTTCAACCAGATGGCCGAGGATTTGAGTCTGCAGCAGGAGAAGCTGGTGGAGCAGGAGAGGGCGCGTCGCGAGCAGGACATCCAGCAGCGCGTGCTCGCCATCGAGTACGAGCGCAAGACCGTCGAGCTCGAGGACGCGCGCCGCTTTCAGTTGTCGATGCTCCCCAAGCACGTGCCGGCGCACGACCGCTATGACGTGGCCGTGCTGACGCAGACCGCGACGGAAGTCGGCGGCGACTACTACGACTTTCACGTGTCGCGCGACGGCGCACTCTCCGTCACGATCGGCGATGCCACCGGCCACGGCGCGAAAGCAGGCACGATGGTCACCGTCGTCAAGACGCTGTTCGCCGGATACAACTCGTCGACCGAACCGTCGGCATTCCTGGGCGACGCCGCTGAAAAGATCAAACGCATGGACCTGGGGCGCATGGCCATGGCCCTGTCGCTCGCTCGATTCAATCGCCAGAAGTTGACGGTCGCATCGGCCGGCATGCCGCCCGTGCTCGTCCATCGTGTCGCCGAAGATCGCGTCGACGAGATTTCACTCGGTGCGACGCCGCTCGGCACGCTCGGCGTCGACTACCTTCAGACCGACGTGAACGTCAGTCCCGGCGACACAGTTCTTCTCATGAGCGATGGCTTTCCGGAGCTCGAGAACAAGGATGGGCAGCAGCTCGGATATCAGAACGCGACGCAGGCGTTTGCATCGGCCGCGAAGGCAGCCGATGCCGACGCCGTGATTGCGGATCTGCAACAAGCCGCAAAACGGTGGCACGGCGATCAGCCGCCGAACGACGACGTCACATTTGTTGTCGTACGATGTCGCGCATGAAGCAGCGCCGTCCCGAACCGTCCGAAC
>DASVHS010000537.1:0-2541 GCA_036382495.1 Thermoanaerobaculia bacterium
GCGGAGATGTCGACCGATGTGGTGATGGATGACCTGACCATTCGCGGAAGAGTCGGCGGCGACGGGTTCGCGTCGACGACCGCCGGCGTGACGCTGACGAATCACGGAGCCCTGCCCATCGCACACCTCGGCTTCGCACTGAATCCGGGAATGAGGATCAACGCTGCGACCGCTGATGATGGCTCCGCGCGCGTCGAGCGAATCTGGGAACGGGTGGGAGTCACTCTCGACCCGCCGCTCGCGGCGCACGCCATGCGTCGCCTGCGATTTGCGCTCTCCGGGACGCCGGGCACGTATGAGTTCGCGCTCAACGGCGGCTACGGATTTCTTCAACGTTATCGTCGCTACGTCCGCGCTAGAGACGCGGGCGAGTTGAGCGATCTCTCGCGTTCGCATCTCACGCGTGCCGCTTCGAACGTCCGCGTCGAGCTGGTTGCCGCGGATCTGGCTCCGGTCCCTCGCTATTCGCCCTGGACGGTCGGTGTCGATGCAGTCGGCGGTGCCGCGTTCACGCAGGACCCGATCTCGAGCACGCCACGAGTGAAGGTGCAGCTCGAAATGCCGCGTGGTCTCGTCGCCGCTGATGCATGCAGTGCGATCGGCAGCGGATCAATCGAAACCGACTGCGTGATGGCGATCAACGACTACGTGATCGTCGCTGCACCGTGGACCGTTTCGGACCTCGGCAGCGGAATCAGCTTCGCGTCTCTTCCGGCGCACATGGACGTTGCGCGCGCACATGCGCAGACGATGGGCGGCGCGGTGCGCCTCGCCCGCGACGCGTGGCCCGACGTTCGGCTACCGCGGCGCATCACATTCGTCGAGGAACCGACCGCGAACGGCGAAGAAGAAAACGGTTACCGCCCGCGCGAGAGCCTTACCGCCGGCGCACTCAACCTCATCCCCGAGCTCACGATTCTGCGCAAGCAGCCGGTCGATACGCGATTGATCGCAGCGACTCTGATCACGAATTCGCTGCTCGGGCGGCGTGCAGTCGATATCCATCAGCGCGGTTTCTTCGCGATGTTCCTCGGTCGCGTTGCGCTTGCCCGACTCGGCAAGCAGCTCCGCAGCGCAGTCGTTCCGCCCGTGCCCGGCACGCCGGTCACGGAGCCGATTCTCGAAGGCAACGAATGGAACAACCGGCTGCAGTTCGTCCTGTCCGATCTCGAGAACCGCGTCGGGAGCGATCGACTGATGCAGGGCATCGCTGATTTCCTGTCCGCGCGCGGGGGGGCCGGCACCGCGAAAGAATTGCTGCAGGCCATCGGTCGCCGCGGCGGTGTCAGCCTCGATCGGATGTATGACGATTACTTCGCCGGCCACGCGATTCCGCGACTGACTCTCGAAACCGTCACCTTCACGCGCAGTGGCAACGTGTGGAGCGTCCGAGGAGCAGTGCGCAACAATGGGACGGGCGAGGCGTTCTGCCCGGTCGTGCTGCGCACATCGGCCGGTGCGTTGCGACAGACGATTCGCATCGATTCGGGAGAGACGGTCCCATTTGCGTTCACAAGCCAATATGACCCGCGAACCGTGCAGCTCGATCCTGACAAAGTCTGCTATCGCTTCGCCTACATCGGTTCGATTGACTCCGTCGATTATCGAGGGCAGTCGTGAGGGCACTGCTGGCGCGGCTTCGCTTTTCCTTGACGCTCATGACGGAGCGCCGCACCGTCATGTTCGCGATTCTCGACGCGCTCTTCGTCCTGGCCGGACTGGTGATCGCGTTCAACAGCGGCGACAGCGCCGCGGAGTTTTACGTTCCCATGTTCATCATGCCGGCGCTGCTCATCGGCGTTCCGATACTCGCCGACGCAGTTGCGATCGAGCGACGCTCCGGCACGATCGATCTGGCGATGACATCACCCGGCGCTCACACATACTTCGAGCGCCGCGTTGCCTCAGTCGCTGCGTTGCTCGTCGTGCAGGGTTGGTTGGGCGTGCTCGTCGCCCGCATCGCTGGTGAACCGTTTCCGGTCAGCGGTCCGATGCTGCAGATTGTCATCGCGGCAGGTTTTCTCTGTTCGGTTGCGCTGAACTGGACGGTGCGCGTGCGGACGACCGGCGCGGTCGTCTTCGCGGTCTACGCGACGATCATCGCGTTCAGCCCCTGGTTCTTCAGCAATCCCGTTCATCCGCCCGGATATAGGGGCCAGGGCCCGATGCGGATACCCGACTACATCAGTTACTTCAAAACGAATCTCGTGCTGGCGCTGGCCGGCGTCATCTTCTATTTGTATGCGCGGCAGCGTTTGTCACGGCCCGAGACGATCATCACCTGAGGAGAGCGAATGCGTTGTCTGCGAACTGCGATGCTGGCGATTCCTTTGGTGGCCATCCTCTCCTCGTGCGATCGCGAGCGCTATGAGCCGCCGCCGGCGACGCCCGTCAGAACCGAAGCCGTTCGCCGCGCGGACTTCGTTCCGGCCACCACGCTCCTCGGCGTCGTCCGCGCTGCGCATACGATTCCGCTGACGATCCTCAAAGCGGGTCGCATCTCGTATCCGTCACGATTCGCCGGTGGACTTCGGACAGGTG
>DASVHS010000538.1:0-8939 GCA_036382495.1 Thermoanaerobaculia bacterium
GAGCGAGAACCATCTCCAGCTGCTCGGAAGTGAGTCCCGTGAAGCTGCTGAGGGGAAGAAGGATCGACGGCTTCAGCCATCCGACGACGCTCGGCACATCGACGCCGCCGGAGAGTACCAGTCGCACGGGTTTGAGCATTCCGAGTGCGAGCGAGAGTCGTGCGGCGACGCGTTGCCAGGCTTCATCGGCGGCCACTGCTCCGCGATTGGCGAGAGCGCGGGTGCGAGTCCAGCTCGCGGCGAGGCGCAGGGTCAGGAGTAGAACGCCGGCCAGCCAGATCACGACGATCTGCGGGATGTGCGCGCGCACGGTCGCCAGCGCGCCGAGCCATCGCTCATTCCAGGAGAGGGGCGCGGTGCTCGCCTCGATGAACACGGAGTCGTCGGAAGGTGCTGTCGCCGTTGACGGCGCAAGCGTTGTTACGGACTGGGATTGTCGCGGCGTGTACGACCGGATCCCTGTCACGACTGCGAGAACGAACACGATCGCGAGAGCCGCGCAGGCGATCGCGTATCGCAACGACGCGCTGCGACGGCTGAGCAGCGCGAGGATGGCCGCCAGCACGCCGGCCACGATCGCGCCCTGCCAGAGCGCGTGCAGAAGTGCCAGGCCGATCGCCTGCGCCAGTGGTCCGCCGAGAAGATCGCCTGTGGTCATTGCTTGTCTCCTTCCAGGGTGTCGAGAAGTTCGCGGATTTCGCTGAGCTCAGCGGACGAGGCTTTGCGTCCGGACAGTGCCTGCATCACGAGTTTCGCGGAGGAGCCGCCGAACGCACGCTCGACGAGGTCCGCGACGATGTGGCGCTGCATCCGCTGCTCGCTGTGACTCGCTTCGTACACGTGTGCGCGCTCAGACTCATCGCGCACGACGAGACCTTTCTCCGTCATGATCTGCATCAGCTTGAGAACGGTCGTGTAACCGGTTGCGTGCGTCGAGGAGAGGGCATCGTGGACTTCGCGGACCGTGCATGCGCCGCGTTCCCACAGCACCCTCAGAATCGACAACTCCGCATCCGTCGGCCTCGGAATCCTTCGTTCGGTCATATCGATTGCCTCGCTTCTCCTGTCGATACGCAGAAGGTATACGAAGGGTTTCGTATCGTCAACGAAAATCTTCGTAGACCCGCCTGCGATGACATGGTCGGGTGTCATTCACGAGCTGCGTCCGCGGGCCGGCTTGCGCTCCACGAGCTTGTGACTCGCTTTCGCGGTGAGGTCGAGGTGGTAGACCTTCTTCAGCTCCGCGATCTTGGCGAGGCTCTGATCGCCGAACGGGACTTTCCCCTCGAAGACATGCAGCACGATTCCCTCGAGCAGGTCGCCGAGAGAGATGTCGTGGTACTCGGCCAGACCTTTGAGGACCTTGAGGATGCGCTTCTCCATCCGCACGCCGGTCTGGACCCGCTCCACTTCGTATCTGTCAACCATGGTACTAAGGTACCACGGTACGCACTTCGTCGATCAGGGAATCCTTGGCGCGCCAGAGGTCCTCGATCCAGTCCCGAAAGGCGTCGCGGGCCGGACCGGGCTCGGTGATCGGCCCAGTGACGAACTGCTGCGGCACGTCCAGGACCCGGGCACGCACGACGATCCGGTCCACGCGATTCGTCAGGAACTCCCACATCGTCACGTCCCGGGCCGAATAGGCGATCGTGACGTCGATGACGGAGTCGAGCTGTTCGCCGAGGGAGGAGAGGACGAAGGCGGTGCCGCCGGCGCGGGGGCGGAGGAGATTGCGATACGGCGAGGCCTGTTCAGCATGTTTCGCCGCCGTGAAGCGCGTGCCCTCGAGGAAATTCAGGATGGCCACCGGGATTCGCCTGTAGCGGCGGCAGGTTCGCCGCGTCGCCTCCAGATCGCGTCCGCGTTTTTCGGGATGACGCTCGAGATATTCGGCGCTGTAGCGCCGCATGAACGGAAAGTCCATGACCCAGCACGCCTGGCCGACGATCGGGAACCAGATCAGGCTCTGCTTCAGGAAAAAGCGAATGAATGCGACACGTGCGTGAAACGCGCGGAACACGACGAAGATGTCGAGCCACGAGACGTGATTGCTCAGGATCAGATAGTGACCATCGCGGGAGAGTCCATCGACGCCGGCGATGTCCCATTTCGTGCGGAGCATCGAGTCAAAGATGCGATCGTTGCCGCCCACCCATCGGGCGCCCAGCCCGGTGAGCACGACGCGGATGCGGCGGCGACTCTCCTGCGTCGGCGCAAGCAGCTTCACGATGCCGGCGAGCGTGATGGCGGTGCCCCAGAAGATGGTGTTGAGCGCCAGGAGCAGGGCCGTGACGACGCCGCGGATCAAAGGTGCGCGGCTCTCCGCGCCACAGCAAGACGGATCGCGCGGCAGATTCCGATCGCCGCGAAGCTGCAGAGGATCACGAACGCCGCGGCCCGCCAGTCGAGTTCGCCCCAGCCGCCGAAGTCCAGGGCTGTGGCGAGGAGACCGGCGAGAAACGACACGGCGAGGACAATGAATAACTCGCCGGCAATGCGGTCCGGACGCACGGGGGCGACCGCCCTCGATGCCGCCAGAACCGCCGCTCCGCAGAGCAGCCACAGCGCGATTCCCATCCTCGAAGATTATTCGCTCTTGGCCCCGGCAGCAACGCTCAGCAGTTAGCATGGAACTCGCAAGAACGGGCCGGCGGAGACCGTGACGATGCCAGAAGCGACACGACAGCAGAAACAGAACCACAAGATTCTGGCCATCGAAGATGACCCCGATGTCCTGCAACTCTACAAGTCGTATCTGCAGAAACGTGGATACGAAGTGCTGTCGGCATCCGGTGCCATGGAAGGCATCAACATCCTCCAGGCGAATCCCGACACGCGCCTGATCCTTCTCGACCTCAACCTTCCGGGGATGAGCGGCGAGGAGTGGATCGCGTGGTACGTCCAGCAGGGAAAGCAGACGCCCGTCGTCGTCGCTTCAGGAAAAGGCGACATCCTCACGATCACGAAGGGCAACAACATGACCGCCGCCCTGACAAAGCCCTTTCACATGGAAGAGCTGCAGGAGCTGATCGAAGTTCTCCTCGCCGACGACTGGCACGATCAGGTGTCGGTCGACAAGAAAATGCATTAACCGCCGAGAAAAGGCCCTGGGCCTTAGGCCCTAGGCCCTAGGAAATCTGGTTCTCTCCTAGGGCCTAGGGCCTAGGGCCTGAGGCCTCGTCTCAGGCTCCGTCACTCCCAATCGCCTCGACCGGGCAGTTGTCCAGTGCGTCTTTGCACAACGTTTCCTCGTCCGGCGATTCAGGCTGTTTGTAGACGAAGGAGAAACCTGCCTCGTCGTTGCGGATGAAATTTGCGGGCGCGGTTTCACGGCAGAGATCGCAGTCGATGCATTGCGAATCGACGTAGTATCGGCCGGTTGCCTGGCCAGGCACTTTATCGTTGGGATCTGCCAATCAGGAGCTCAGAGGCGCGCGCGAGGTACGGGCGCGGGTCATTCTACGGTATGAACGAGGGGGAACCATGAAGACATTTCTCACGAGCGCGCTCGTACTCGGATTGAGCGTCGCGGTACTCGGTCAGACGCCGGCGGTGCGCGATTCCGTGCGGCCGTTCGACGAGACGATCAGCGTCACCGGCACCGGCCACGCGAGCGTCACGCCCGACCGATTCAGCTTTACCGTCGGCGTGCAGACGATCAACGACACCGTCGAACAGGCCGTGAATGAAAACAACAGCAAGACCGCGGCGACGATCGCGGCGCTGAAGCGGGCCGGTGCGACGGACAAGGACATCCGCACGTCGAACTTCTCGATCTACCCCCAGCAGGACTACGGTCAAAACAAACTTCCCCGCATTCTCGGATACCAGGTGTCGAACAGCATCACGGTCCGCCGCGACAACGTCAGCGAAGCGGGCAAGCTGTTGCAGGCCGCACTCAACGCGGGCGTCAATCAATCATCGGGACTGCAGTTCGAAGTCTCCGATCCCGCTCGTGGACGCGATCAGGCGATGCGTGCCGCGTACGACGAAGCAAAATCCAAAGCGTCGCTTCTCGCACAAGCCGCGGGGCGCTCGCTCGGACGCGCGCTCGCGATCAGCGAAGGGGGAGCGGTCGCGCCGCCGTATCCGGTGCCGCGGGCGATGGCCATGCGCGCCGAATCGGCGGTCAGCGAAGTCCCCGTCGAGGCCGGCTCGCAGGACGTCTCCTATTCGATTTCCGTCGTGTTCGAACTTCGATGAAACGGTATCTCCATTGCACTAACAACGTGATCCCGGCTCATGAAGCCGGGGTCAGCATCCTGAGGCCGGGCGTCGCGCGGCCTTTTTTTCTTTTATGATCGCGGCATCGTGGACGAGATCGTCATCACCCCGGCGAAGGCGACCGACGTCGCGGATATCAAGCTGATCCTGCAGGCGAACAAGCTTCCGGTGCAGGGCGTCGACGAGCACCGGCGCACATTTCTCGTAGCGCGGGACGGCGAGAAAATCGTCGGATGCGGAGGAGCCGAGGCGTATCCGATTGCGGCGCTGATCCGATCGGTGGCGGTCATTCCGGACTACCGGCGCCACGGCCTCGGCCGCCGGCTCGTCCGGCAACTGCTCGACCGGCTGGCGGCTCGCGGCCTTCGCGAGTTCTATCTGTTGACCACCACCGCCGAGGATTACTTTCGCAAGCGAGGATTCAAGACGATCGAGCGTGACGAGGTGCATCCGCAGTTGCTGGCGTCGCGCGAATTCCAGGATGCGTGCCCCGCGAGCGCCGTCTGCATGCGTCTCGTCATGCTGACGTGATGCGCGTCTTCGACGTCCACGTCCACGTCCAGCCATGGTCGATGGTCAAGCCCGAAGTGCTCCAGTTGATCGACGACGACCCGTCGCACGCCGATGTCCGCGAGATCCTCTCCACTCCCGACTCGCTGCTGCGCTACCTCGACGCGAACGACGTCGAGCGCGCCTGCTGCATCAACTACGTCTCACCCGACGTCATGGGTTTCACACCCGAAGTGAACGACTGGATCGCGAACTTCACGAAGGATCATCGCGACCGCCTGCTCGCTGTCGGCTCCGTCAATCCGCTTCACGAACGCGACATCCGCGGCGAAATCCACCGCGTCCTCGACCTCGGCATCCGGATGATCAAGATCCACCCGCCGCACCAGCTGTTCTCACCGAACGCATATCGCGGTGAACTGAAAGACGTCGCGCACATCTACCGCGCCTGCGAGGAGCGGGGAGTTCCGGTGATGTTCCACACCGGCACGTCGATTTTTCCGAAAGCGCGGAATGTGTTCGCCGACCCGATGCCGATCGATGACGTCGCCAATGACTTTCCGAATCTCAAAATCATCCTTGCGCACGCCGGCCGCCCGCTTTACGGCGAGACGGCCGCGTTCCTCGTCCGCCGCCATCGGAACGTTCACATCGACGTGTCGGGCATTCCTCCGAAAGCGTTGCTGAAGTACGTGCCGCGCCTCGGCGATTTCGCGGACAAGGCGCTGTGGGGCACGGACTGGCCGTCGCCTGGCGTGTCCTCGATCAAAAAGAACATCGATGATTTCCTGTCGCTGAAACTCGGCGCGGACGTCGAACGGAAAATCCTGCGCGACAACGCCGAGCGGATGTTCAGCGCGGGATGACGATGCCGACTTTCTGGAGCGCCTCGAACGATCCGACGTCCGACCACCCGAACTCACCGCGCACCGTCGCGACGCGCGACGCTTTTTCCATCAGCGCGTAATCGATCGAGATCGACGGCATATCGTCGTAATTTGCGACCGTGACCCTCGCGATCTGCGGCGCGACTCGCTGCAACTCTCGCCGGAAGACCTCGGCGCGCCACGCGAAAATCCCGCCGTTCCATGCGTAATTGCCCGCGCGAAGAAACTGCTCGGCACGTTCACGCGACGGTTTTTCCGTGAAACGTTTCAGGCGGACGACATCCGGCGCGACCTCTTCCCCGAGCTCGAGGTAACCCAATCCCGGGTTCGGCTCCGTCGGTTCGATGCCGATCGTGACGAGCTCCTCGTGAGTCTCCGCGTAATCGAACGCCCGTCCGAGGACGCGAGTGAACTCCGCCTCGTCGCCGATGTAGTGATCGGAGGGGAGGAACGCGACGACGCAATCGCCGAGCCGTCGTTCGATCGCGAACGTGCATAAGGCGATCGCCGGACCGGTGTTGCGGCGCGCCGGTTCGGTGATGACGTTCTCTTCCGGCAGCGCGGCCAGCTGCTCGGCACACTTGCCGCGATATCGGTCATTCGTCGAGACAAAGATCGCGTCGGTCTCGACGAGCGTCGTGAGGCGATCGAACGTCTTCTGCAGCAACGATTGACCGTCGAACAATTTCAGGAACTGCTTCGGATTCTCGTCGGAGCTCAGCGGATAAAGACGCGTGCCGGCGCCGCCGGCGAGGATGACCGCGGCGCGTTTCATTTCGAAGCGCTCTCTCCCATGGCGTGGGAGAGGGTGGCGCGAAGTACCGGCTGAGGGCCTCCGGTCTTCTTTCCCACGGCGATGAGACTCAACCCTGTCGCCGGATTCTTTCCTTCGAACGCCCGAAGCATCGGAACGAGATAGTCGAACAGCCGCGACTGACCTGCCGGCAACGCCTTGCGCCCGAGGAGTGTGGAGTTGATGCGCCACGCGAGCTTGGCGATGCGGTTCTGATAAGCAGCGTGCTCGACTTCGAAACCGGCGCGCGTCATCTTGTCGACGATCTCATCGCGCTCGTAACGACGTTGATGACCGATTCCTTCATCGAGCGTTCCGTACAGTTCCTTCGACGCCGGGACGAACACGATGATGCGTCCGCCGGGCACGAGCAGTTGATTGGCGCGGCGCAGGGCACCTTCGTCGTCCGTCGTGTGCTCGAGCACATTGATCAGCGTGATCGTGTCGAATGAGTAGCGCGACAGGTCGAGCGCATCGTCCGACTCGAGATCGAGCCGCTCGATGATGATGCCCGGCCGGCGCCGAAACGCGTTGCGCAACCGATCGAGATACGGCGTCTCCTTGTCCGTCGCCACGATCAGCTCGCGTCCGTACAGAAAGCGAGTCATCGCGCCCGATCCCGCGCCGACCTCGAGCACGCGCTGTCCGATGTACGGCTGCATCTGCTCCCAGATCCAGCGGTTGTATCGTTTCAGACGGCCGCGGCGCCGGATCGTCGTAAACGTGCGCGGCTCGCTCGCCGAATCCCAGAACAGACCGTAGCGAAGGATCGTCCAGATCGCGCTGAACCCATCCTTCCAGTTGATCTTCTTGCCTTCCCAGTAGTCGCGGCCGTAATACGCGATCGGCACCTCGTAGATGCGGTACCCGCGTTTCGCGACCTTCGCTGTGATCTCCGGCTCGAATCCGAATCGGTCCGAACGGATCGGGATCGACTGGATGACCTCGCGCCGGAACGCCTTGTAGCAGGTCTCCATGTCCGTCAGGTCGAGGTTCGTGGTCATGTTCGAGAGGAACGTCAGGAACGTGTTGCCGAGGCGGTGCCAGTAGAGCATGACGCGACGGGGGTGACCTTCGAAGCGCGAGCCGAACACCACGTCGGCGTGCCCGTCGATGATCGGCTGCAGCATCATCGGGTAATCGTCCGGGTCATATTCGAGATCGGCATCCTGAATCAGCACGATGTCGCCGACCGCCTCGGCGATCCCGCGACGGATGGCCGCACCCTTGCCCTGGTTCACGCCCTGCAGAATCTGACGGATCTCCGGCCACTGCTGCGCGAGCGACGCGACGACGTCGCGCGAGCCATCCGTCGACGCGTCGTCGACCACGATGATCTCCTTCTCGATCGGCACTTCCTTCACGCGGCGAAGGAGCTCCGCCACCGTGGCCCGCTCGTTGTAGCAGGGGACCACGACGGAGAGGAGGGGCGGCTTCGATGCTGGATCTGACATCGCCGGCAATTGTAGAGGGTTGCCGCCTGTCATCCTGAGCGCCGCAGAGCGCGAGGGATCTGGGAGGTGGGCTTCGGCCGCCACCCAGATCCCTCGCCGTCTGCGCGGCTCAGGATGACAAGCGAGGAAGGCTGAAGGATGAAGAATCTTGCCGATTCATCCCTCATCCCTCATCCTTCATCCTTTCCAATGTCTCATCAATCAAGCGAAAACCTCCGCAAATCGCTGCACATTGCCTTCGGGCTGGGTGCGTTTGCGCTGCGGTGGATCCCCTGGTGGCTCGCCGCGATCGTCGCGATGGCGGCGGTCCTCGGCAACTGGCTGGTGCTGCACCGGATCGTGGGCAACCGGGTTTCGCGCCACGAGTGGGGATATGACGCGGGGATCATTCTGTACCCGGTCGCGGTGCTCGCGCTGATTCTCGTTTTCCGCGATCAGCTCGCGCTCGCAGGCGTTGCGTGGACGACACTCGCGTTTGGCGACGGCTTCGCGACGCTCATCGGGAAATCGATGCGGATCGGGTCGCTGCCGTGGAATCGCGACAAGAGCTGGGGCGGAATGATTGCGTTTCTCCTCGCGGGATCCGCGGCCGGCGCTGCGCTGTCGGCGTGGCTCGGCGCACCACCGCTGCAATTTGTCTTCGCTGCCGTCGCCGTCGCCGCGATCGTTGAGACGTTGCCGCTTCACGTCAACGACAACATCACCGTCCCGTTTGCAGCGGCCGTAACGCTCGCGGTGCTGGCGATCGAGCCGACGGGCGGCTACCAGCTGCCGCCGCGCGTTCAAGTCTGGCTCGCGATCCATACGGTGCTGGCGATCGCCGGCTGGCTTCTTCGCACCGTTACGGTTTCGGGATTCATCAGCGGGTGGCTCCTCGGCACGATCATTCTCCTCGGAGCGGGCTGGCCTCTCTACATCGCGCTGCTCACGTTCTTCGTGCTCGGAACGCTGGCCACGAAGATCGGGTTCGATCGGAAAGCGAGCCGGGGCCTGGAGCAGGAACGCGGCGGGCGGCGCGGGTTCAGCCATGCGTTCGCGAACGTCGGCGTGGCAGCGATCTGCGCGATT
>DASVHS010000539.1:0-4066 GCA_036382495.1 Thermoanaerobaculia bacterium
CCGTCGACCGAAATCCTGCAGCTTCTCTCGCAATGGCTGCCGAAAACCGGCGGCACTTGCGTGCAGACGGAGGACGAGCTCGCGGCGATCGGCGCCGTGGTCGGCGCGTCGTTCGCCGGCGCGAAATCGATGACCGCGACATCGGGTCCCGGCCTCGCACTGATGGCGGAGATGATCGGGCTGTCGTCGATCGCCGAGATTCCCGCGGTCGTCGTCGATGTCCAGCGCGGCGGACCGTCGACAGGAATCCCGACGAAGAACGAGCAGTCCGATCTTCTGCACGCGGTTTTCGCCAGCCATGGCGACACGCCGCGCGCGGTGCTTGCGCCGATCGATGTCGAAGATGCGTTTCACATCACGGTCGACGCCTTCAATATCGCCGAGGAGTTTCAGGTGCCGGTGATCGTGCTGTCGGATCAGTTGATCGGGCAGCGCCGCGAGACGATCGAGGTCGCCTCGCTGCAGCACGAAGTCATCGATCGCCGTCCCGCGATCATCGCCGAAGACTACAAGCGATATCGCGAAACGAGCGACGGCGTGTCACCGATGACCGTTCCAGGAACAGCCGGCGGAATGTACCAGACGAACGGACTCGAACATGACGAGAGCGGCCGTCCGAGCTCGATGTTTGTCGTCCACGAGAAGATGAATGCAAAACGCTATCGCAAGCTGAACGCGATCACACGGAAGTACCCGCTCTTCCGCACCTTCGGCCGCAACAACAACCCCGACCTCGGCATCCTGTGCTGGGGATCGGTCTCCGGTCCGGTGCGCGAAGCGCTGGACGCGCTGAACAGCGGCGACCTGCGCGTCGCCGCGTTCGTGCCGAGGATCATCGCGCCGCTTCCGGTGGAACGGATGCAGTCGTTCGTCGACTCCTGCGAGCGCGTGCTCGTGATCGAGTTGAGCTACGCAGCGCAGTTCCATCAGTACCTGCGATCGCAGATCGACCTGCCGCGCGCGAAGACGACCGTGTACGCGCGATCGGGAGGCAAACCGCTCGCCGTTTCAGAAGTGATCTCAACCGTCAGACAGTTGCTGGGCGCGCAGACGCTCGAGGAGGTCCTCGTATGACCCCGAATGAATTCAAGACAGACCTCAAGCCGGTGTGGTGTCCGGGATGCGGCGACTTTGCCGTGCTCAACTCCGTGTATCGCGCGCTATCGGATTCGGGATGCACGCCGGAGCAGACCGTCATCGTGTCGGGCATCGGATGTTCGTCGCGGCTGCCGGGCTATGTCGAGACGTACGGTTTCAACTCGCTGCACGGCCGCGCGCTTCCGATTGCGACCGGCGTGAAGCTCGCGAAGCCGAAGCTGACGGTGATCGCGGTCGGCGGCGACGGTGACGGCATGGCCATCGGCGGCAATCACTTCCTCCACACCGCCAGGCGCAATGTCGACATCGCGTATTTCATGATGGACAACGAAATCTACGGGCTGACGAAAGGCCAGGCCGGTCCGACGACGCCGACGGGCGACAAGACGAAGTCGACGACGTACGGCAATCCCGATCCGGCCGTCGATCCGTGCGGCCTTGCGATCGCGGTCGGTGCCTCGTGGGTCGCCCGCGGATTCTCGGGCGACGTGAAGGGCACGACAGAGCTGATGAAGAAGGCGATCGCGCATCGCGGATTCGCGTTCCTGAACATCGTCTCACCGTGCGTGACGTGGCGCGGCGATGATCAGCACAAGGAGCTGCGCCTGAAGATGCGAACGCTGCCGGCCGATCACGATGCCGGAAGCCGCGAGGCAGCCATGCGACTCACCAGCGAGACGGACACAATGACCGTCGGCGTGCTGTTCGACGTCGCGCGACCAACGCTGGTCGAGCAAATGAAAGGCATCGCCGCGAAGGCAGGACAGGCCAAGCGGTCGACGTTCTTGAACCAGTTTCAAATGTGACCGGAGAGGGATGAGGGATGAGGAATGAATGAATTTCGAAGTTCGAATTTCGAATTAAGAATTGAGAATGAACCCCCGTCCTCTTCCAATTCTTAATTCTTAATTCGAACTTCGAAATTCGAAATTCAGATTTCTTCATCCCTCATCCCTCAAAACCCCAAAGCAATGACCCCCACCACCACCGCCCCCCAGCCCACTTCCCGCAAGCCGATCATCTTTGCCGGTGCGCGAGTGGGGATGGTGGCGCGACTGAGGAGGAGCAGCATGGCGACGCCGGCCGTAAAGGGAGCGATGGCGAGGGCGATCGCGGCTGCCATGAGATGCGCAGCGAGCATCGGCGCTGGCGATGTTCCGCGCAGCGTTGTCCGGACATACAGCACGGCCGGAATCGAGCGGCACAGGATCAGTACGGACAATGTCAGGGCGGCCGCGCTGCCACCGGCGATCGCGATCGCTGCGGTGAGCGACGCCGGGACGATCGCGCCGGCCACTTCTGCAGTGGCTCGGCGGCCGCGATTCCGTACGTCGTACCAGAACTGGATCGCAGCGAACGGCAACGCAGCCGTGAGCACGAGTAGTGGCCGCGAGCCGGCGAGCGTCCACGCCGCCGCGAACGCGAGCATCGCCCCGACGGCATATCCACCGGCGAGCACTTCGCAGAATCCGGTCCGCGGATATCGGCGTCCCACCATCCGGTCGTGCACCGCGAGTTTGAGCGGGTGCCGCATGAGGAGCATCGCCAGCGCGCCCAGGCCGATCAGCAAGCCGGCGAGCGACGGCGCGATCAGCATCGCCAGGACGACCGGCTCGAGAAGAAGGCCCCATCCGCCGTGTTCGGACGGTAAAGCGAGCGGCCGGATGGAGATCGACGGACGCGGGAAGGGGGCGGTGGTCACGGATGCGATTGTCCGCGCCGCGCCCGTCCATCGTCATGTGATGAACGTCACTCGGTGTGGTGACACATCACCCGTCCACGTGGTGTGCCACCGTCCTATCGTGTGTGAGGATGTTTCCGGGCTGAGCGAACAGGAGTGACATCATGCCGAGTCCATATAACCTCGACCTTCACAACAACTGCACCGAGTGCGACGTTCGCAGCGAACGTCGCTTCTGCAACATGTCCGACCCGACCGTCGCCGACCTCGAGACGATCAAATTCACCGGTCTTTACCCGAAGGGCTCGCTGCTGTTCGTCGAGGGGGAGCAGCCTCGCGGCATCTTCATCCTCTGCAGCGGCAGGGCGAAGCTGACGACCTCGTCGACCGAAGGCAAAGTCCTGATCGTCAAGATCGCCGAGCCCGGCGAAGTCCTCGGCGTCAGCGCCACGATCCTCGGCAAGCCGTACGAGGTGTCCGCCGAGACGATCGAGCCCGCCCAGCTCAACTTCATCAAGCGCGACGACTTCATCAAGTTCCTCAACACGCACGCCGACGCATGCATGCACACCGCGCTGCAGCTGAGCGAGAAGTATCACAGCGCTCAGCGCGAGATCCGCACGCTGGGACTGTCGCAGACAACCGGCGAGAAGCTCGCCAAGCTCCTGCTCGACTGGTGCGACCGCAACGGCGAGCCGATACCGAAAGGCATCCGCCTGAAAGTGCTGCTGACTCACGAAGAGATCGCGCAGATGATCGGTACGACACGCGAGACCGTCACGCGCCTGCTCAGCGACTTCAAGCGGCGGAAGATCATCGACGTCAAAGGCTCGACGGTCAACGTGCTGCTCCGTGACGAGCTCGCGCAAATGGTCAGCATCTGACGTCGAACCTCACCGTTGCCTGTGGTGGCAGTCACATCTGTGGCCGGGGGGTCGCCGTACCTTGCCAGAGTCATGAATAATACGGGAGAGCGAACGGGGCGAAGTGAGCTCGCCATTGCGGAAGTCATTCAACGATGGCCGGGCGGCAGTGTTTTTCTTAAAGAAGGCGATTCGCCGCAGGGCATTTTCATCATCCATACGGGCCAGGTGGATCTCGTCTTCTCGTCTCGCAACGGATTGCGCAAAGTGCTGCGCACGGCCCGTCCTGGAGAGATTCTCGGCTTGAGCGAAATCGTGTCCGGGACCGCGTGCCAGTCGACGGCGACCACGCGGACGTCGTCGCGGATCGGCTTCATCGGCGCGGAGAAACTTCGCAGCATGGTGGAAGAGGATCCGTCATTGT
>DASVHS010000540.1:0-5305 GCA_036382495.1 Thermoanaerobaculia bacterium
CATCCCCTCCACCGACGAGCTCCTCCCCGCCATCGGCCTCGGCAGCTGGATCACGTTCAACGTCGGCGACGATCTGCTGCAGGTCCACAACCTGCTCGACTGGGAACAGCATCTGCCGACTTTGTTCGCGATGAAGAGAGCCGGGCATCTTCGCTATGTCGGAGTGACGACGTCGCACGGACGGCGACATGCGGAGCTCGAGGCGATCATGCGGCGCGAGCGGCTCGACTTCATTCAGGTGACCTACAACCCGATCGATCGGGACGTCGAGCAGCGCATCCTGCCGCTGGCCCGCGATCGGGGAATGGCCGTCATCATCAACCGGCCGTTTCAGGAGGGTGCGCTGATCCGCCGGCTCGAAGGGCGCGTCCTTCCGGCGTGGTCGCGTGAAGTCGGCGCCGTCAGCTGGGCACAGCTCATCCTGAAATTCATTCTGTCGCATCCATCGGTGACGTGCGCGATCCCGGCCACGACCGTCATCGCACATGCACGCGAGAACGTAAATGCCGCTCGAGGGCCGCTGCCAAACGAAGAGATGCGAAAGCGGATCGTTCAGCAGATCGAGCAGAGCTGATGTCGGAGTGGGGGACGTATCACCTGTCCGATTTCCTGCTGTTCTCGGCGCGGACCTGGGACCGGCTCTTCGAACGCTACAACCGTGACGTCTGGCCTCTGCAACTCGTCGCCCTTGTCGCAGGCGCGTTCATTCTCATCCTTGCGTTGCGTCGAGGGCTGGCGTGGCGCGGCCGCGCAATCGCGGTCATCCTCGCCGCCGTCTGGGTATGGGTCGCGTGGGCCTTCCAGCTGAAGCGTTACGCGACGATCAACTGGGCGGCGAAGTGGTTCGCAGCCGCGTTCGTGATCGAAGCGATGCTGCTGATCTGGTTCGGAGTGATCCGCGATCGATTTCGTGCGATCCCGAATCGCCGCTTCACGAGGTGGAGTGGAATCGCATTATTCGCGTTCGCGCTGTTCATCGAGCCGCTGATTGGCTTTCTCCTGCGTGGATCGTGGACGACTGTGCAGACGTTCGGAATCACGCCCGATCCGACGGTTGTGGCGACGATCGGCGTGATCCTGTTCGCGGGCGAACGCCGCGCGATCTCGCTTATCGTCGTGCCGTTGCTTTGGTGCGCGATCAGCGGCGCAACGTGGTGGACGCTGCATGCGAGCGCCGCGTTCGTTCTGCTCGGATTTATACTTCCCGCGCGATGGCGCATTTCCAAATCCCGCTCGATCTTCCGCACGCCGGAAGAATCGCGGACCGTCTCCTGATCATCGTGCAGCGTCATGCCGAGGAGAAGGGAGTCGAGGCGCCCGAGGCGATCGACGCGGCGGAGCGGCTGTGGCATCTCCTCTTTCGCTTCAGCGGCGAAGACGACAATCCGCCCGAGAACGAAGCATTGCCGCTGCGCGATGAAGCGGCCGCGATCGGCCGGGAGCTCGTCGACGCCGTCGTCGCCGCAAAGCTGACGAGCGATCGCCTCGGTCAGCTCGTGCGCAATCTTTTTGAGTGTCTGGAGCTGGGTGAAGAAGGATCGGAGATCTCGTTGCTTGCAGGTGAGAATCCGAATTCGTTGCAAAGACCGTATTGAAAGGCGTTAACCGTTAACCGTTAACCGTGATTTTGGCGTCGGTTAACGGTTCACGGTTCACGGTTAACGAGGAGAAACAATGAAACGCCTACTCATTCTCATAACGCTAATCGCGGTTACGGCAAGCGGCGACCGTCTCACCTTCAGCGATCGCTTCCGCCTCGTCACTCCCAGCGATCCGCAATTTTCACCGGACGGGCGCAGCGTCGCCTTTCTCGTCACGCACGCGAATCTCAAAGAGAATCGCTACGACAGCGACATCGATTTGCTCGACGTCGCTACTGGTGCGATTCGTCCGCTCACGTTCGAGCGGCGGGGAATCGCGCAGCCGCGATGGTCGCCGGACGGAACGCAGATCGCGTTTCTCGCGAACGCGAGCTCGGACAAAGATGCGAAGCGGCAGATCTGGGTTCTTCCGATCCGCGGCGGCGACGCGCGGCGCGTCACCGATTCCTCGCAGAGCGTGCAGCAGTTCGCGTGGAATCCCGACGGGACGACGTTCGCGTATGTGACGTCCGACGAACCGGAGAAGAAGACCGACCTCGAGAAATTCGACAAGGCATTCGAAGTCAGCGACGACGACTTTCTGATCCGCGAGGGCGCAATCTCCTCGCACGTCTGGACGATTCCGTCGACCGGCGGCGTGGCCAAGCGCCTCACGTCCGGTTCGTGGAGTCTGCCCATCGCTCATCCGCCCGGCGCCGTTCCTTCGCCGGTGTCCTGGTCGCCGGATGGCAAGACGCTGCTGATTGCGCAGCTTGCGAGCCCGCATTCGTCCGCGGGTCAGACGTCGCGCATCGCTGCTGTCGATGTCGCGAGTGGCACGGTCCGCCGCATCACATCGGCCGAGATCGGGGAAACGCATCCGATGTTTTCGCCGGACGGGATGAACGTCGTCTACATGCATCCGCGTGCCGGCGAGCGGATGAGCGAGACGCGAATCTGGATCGCACCCGCCGGCGGCGGGGAAGGGAAGGACGTGACGAGCGGCATCGATCACAACCTGGCCCGCGCGATCTGGATGCCGGACGGCAAGTCGCTGCTCGTTGGCGGGCACGATGCAGCGACGACGTCGTACTGGATCCAGCCGCTCGACGGCTCCGCGCGCAAACTCGACCTCGGCGACGTCGAGCCGTGGAACGGATTCTGGATCGACGCGAGCGTCTCGAAGAACGGCGCGATCGCATTCACCGGTACAACACCGAATCATCCGCGCGAGCTCTACGTCATGGATTCGCCGGACGCGAAGCCGCATGCGGTCACGAGATTCAACGACTGGATTTCGTCGAAGCAGCTCGGCAGCGTCGAGACGCTGACGTGGAAGAACGAAGGCTTCGACGAAGACGGCGTGCTCGTCACGCCGCCGGACTTCGATCGGTCGAAGAAATATCCGCTCGTCGTCTACATCCACGGAGGCCCGCGTGTGTCGACGACCGCCGGCTTCGCATGGCTGCCGCAACTTTTCGCGGCGCAGGGCTGGGTCGTCTTCCAACCGAACTACCGCGGCAGCGACAACCACGGCGACACGTACACGCGGTCGATCGTCGGTGACTCCGGCGCGGGGCCGGGCCGTGATGTCATCGCCGGCATCAACGAAGTGAAGAAGCGCGGTTTCGTCGACGAGACCAAGATGGTCGTCGGCGGATGGTCGTACGGCGGATACATGACGTCGTGGATGATCGGTCACTATCCGACGCTGTTCAAAGCGGCCGTCGCCGGTGCCGCCGTGAACAACCTCGTCGATCAATACACGCTGGGCGACGCGAATGTCGCGCGCGCCTATGCGATGGGTGGATCACCGTACGTCGGCGACAACATGAAGAAGTACATCGACCAGTCGCCGATCACATATGCGTCGAAAGTGAAGACGCCGACTCTCATTCTTTCCGACCTGGGCGACGTGCGCGTGCCGGTCACGCAATCGTTTCAGATGTACCACGCGCTCAAGGACAACAATGTGCCGGTGAAGTTCATCGCGTACCCGGTCAGCGGACACAGTCCCGAGGACCCGGCGCATCAGAGCGACATCGACCATCGGTACGTCGACTGGTTCTCGCAATACCTCAAGTGACCGACTATCTCGACAAGCCGATCGGAGAAATCCCGCCTGGCTGGGCCGAGGCGTATGACGAGACTTCGCTCTGGGGAGCGCGGTTCGGGGCGCTGCTCTTCGATTCTCTCGAGGTCAAGCCGGTGCGCGATGGGCTCGATATCGGTTGCGCGACCGGCTTCCCACTGATCGAGCTGGCGCAGATCCACGGACGCTCGTCAAACTGGACCGGCATCGACATCTGGACGGACGCGCTGCACCGTGCCCGGAGAAAGATCGAACTGCTGCGTGTCCCGAATGTGAGTCTGCAGGCGGTCGACGCGGCTGATATGCCCTTCCCCGACTCCTCCTTCGACCTCATCACCTCCAACCTCGGCATCAACAACTTCGATGATCCTCCGGGCGTCATGCGCGAATGTGCGCGTGTCGCGCGGCGCGGTGCGAGGATCGCGCTGACGACGAACATCGCCGGACACATGCGCGAGATGTACGACGTGCTGCGCGAGATCGCGCCCGATCAACGATTCGCGATCGATCAGCAGGAGAGCCATCGCGGGACGGTCGAGTCGCTGGACGCGCTTCTCCGCGATGGCGGCTTCGATGTCACGCGGCACGAGCACCGCGAGTTCACGCTCGCGTTCGTCGACGGCAGCGCGATGCTGCGGCACTCGCTCGAGAAGTGGTTCGTCGACGGCTGGCGCGGCGCGATCGGCAGCGATCGCAAGCTCTGGGCAGAGATCGAGAGGCGGTTGAATGAGCGCTCGCCGCTTCGGTTTACCGTACCGATGCTTTATCTCGAAGGAGTCCGTCGATGATTTTCGCCACGTTCATTTTCGCTGCGATGCTGCGGTACGAATCAATCCTGACGAAATACGACAAGCCGGTGTTCCAGTCCGGCGCGTCGCGATACGAGTTGTACGCAGAGGGAGACGTCGGCGGTGGCCGTAAGGTCGTCGTGTACGGATTCACTCCGGTGAGGCGCGGGTCATCGCCGGATATCGACCATCAGATCTTCGTGACGATGATTGGGCGGAAGGGCGACGCATATGAGCTCGTGTCGGGACGCCGCGACGTCACCGACTCTGTGTTCAACATCGGCGAGCGCGGCCGGTTCACCGATTTTCGCGCGCGCGTGAACGTTTTCACGTTGCGCAAGGGGTACTACGTCGACGTGCAGCTCTGGTCGTCGATCGGCGGGACGGGCGGAATCTCGTCCGCGAACGACGTGATTTACAGGATCGCAAGAGACGGCGCTCTGGTCATCGCCGCGAAGCTCGACGTCACCGAAGAGTTCAGTCGCAACGGCTGGCGCGAAATCCGCGAAACGAGCTCGAACCTTGCGGTCGGTGAAAACTCGCTGGTCTGGACGAAGAAGGAGCGTCTCGGGTCACGTGACAAAGCCGAGACGCCGTTCCACGTGAATTGCCAGACCACGCGCACGACGTATCGCCCGCATGGACGAAGCCTTGTTGCGGAACCTCCTGCCGCGGCGACGAAAGACAAACTGACGCCGCTCGGGCGCGTGCCGCTCAAAGAGATCGTCCCGTGCTGCAGCGGATGCGAATTGAAGGAGTGATACAGTCGGGCGCCTCCGTGAAGGAGGAGCTCATGTCGCGGAATCCAATTCCCGTCGTTCTCTCCCTCGTTCTCCTCGTTGGTT
>DASVHS010000541.1:0-6066 GCA_036382495.1 Thermoanaerobaculia bacterium
TCACCGACTTCACGTCGCCCCATGCGATCTGTGAGACCGCTCCGCGTGGAGTGAGGTCGCGAGTCACGGCGATGAGAATGACGCGCTCGTTCGTGACCGCGACGATCGCGCGCCGAAGATGCTGAAGGCCGGAGCCGAGGAGTGTGCGCTCGAGGAAGGGAGCCGGGGAGCAGGAGATGAACGTCCGGAGCAACTGTTCGTCGGGACGAAGAACCCGCTGCAGAAGGGAATCGGCGTCCATGGGGAGAGGGATTTTCGCACAATTCCGTGTGCACCTTTCCATTTTCCTGCCTACCGGCCAGTCTCACTCGCACATATGTTGTTGCGTATCGGTTAACGAAAAAGGAGCAGTTCTATTCGCACTCCGCGAGTGGTTGTCTTTCTTGCGTTTGCCCTGGCCGCTGCGCCTCGACGGCGCGAAGTTCTGGGTCTCCGGCGATCTCGGCGGCGACTTCTCGAAAGGGCAGATGGACTGGGCCGTGCTCACATTCGACCCCGCCGTCACCTCCGCCCAGCGCGACGGCATCATGACCGTCCTCGGCAAGCTGTATCCGGTGAAGTGGAACTCATTCAAGGTCGCCAAGGACGCGCCGATGGACTGGTCGGCGACGAAAGACATGGCGTCGGCGCGACTCGACTCCGGAAAACAGGGCGAGGTCGTCCTGCAGCGATCGTCCTCGGGGATGGGCGGCGAGTCGCCCGTCATCAAGAACCTTCAATACTGGGGTGCGACGCACAACGACGGATTCGTGCTCATGCCGAACAAAGTCGAAGCGTATCGAGCCGGCGACAAGCCGTTCGAATACAGCGGGACGAACGGCTTCATGATCACGTTCGACATCGCATCGAAAGACTTCACGACCAAAGCAGCGATGAAGTAGCGCTACGCCCCTCATCCGCGCTTCGCGCACCTTCTCCCCGCAAGCGGGGAGAAGGCTCTGGCGACGCAGTAGCTCGCAGGGCCCTCGCCCCGCGAAGCGGGGAGAGGGTGGCCGAAGGCCGGGTGAGGGGCGCTCCCATCTGATGCGCTGTTGATACGATCTTCCGATGCTGAAGGTCAAAGTCGTTCTCTTTCTTCTGATTGCGGTCGCCCTTCCTCTCGCCGCGCAGGATTCGCTGCCGGCAGACATGCGCGCGGCCATCGACAAAGCAGCAACCGCAATCCTCACGAAAACAGGCGCGCCGAGTGCGTCGATCGCTGTCGTCAAAGACGGCAGACTCGCGTATGCGCAGGCTTATGGTCTTGCGAACGTCGAGACAAAGACGGCCGCCACGACGCAGATGCGCTACAGCATCGGCTCGATCAGCAAACAGTTCACAGCAGCCGCGGTGCTGATGCTCGCGGAAGAAGGAAGGCTTTCGCTCGACGACAAGGTCGTGCGATGGCTGCCGGAGCTGACACGCGCGAACAACGTGACGATCCGCCAGCTGCTGTCGATGACGTCCGGCTATCAGGACTTCTGGCCGCAGGACTACGTGATGCCGGGCATGCTGCAGCCCGCGAGCGCACAGGACATCATGAACGGCTGGGCGCGCAAGCCGCTCGACTTCGAGCCGGGGACGAAGTGGCAGTACAGCAACACGAACTATGTCGTCGCCGGCGCGATCGTCGAGCGCGCCGCGGGCATGCCCCTCATCGACTTCCTGCAGAAACGCGTGTTCGGGCCGCTGCAGATGACCAGCATCTTCAATACCGACCTCGCCCCGCTCACCGATCAGGATCCGCAGCGTTATCTCCGCTACGGACTCGGCCCTCTGCGACCCGCGCCGAAGGAAGGGAAGGGCTGGATGTTCGCGGCCGGCGAACTGGCCATGACGCCGGGAGATCTCGCGAAGTGGGATGTCTCGATGATCGATCAGACCGTGCTGCGGCCGGAGTCGTATCGGGAGATGGACAAGGAAGTTCAGCTCGCGAACGGAGTCGGTTCGAAGTACGGACTGGGCGTCTCGCTCAGCCTCGTCGACGGACGACGGCTCATCTCACACGGAGGTGAAGTCTCCGGATTCACCGCGGAGAACGACGTCTATCCCGATGACCGCGCCGCGGTGGCGGTGCTGACGAACATCGACGCCGCAAGCGCCGCGTCGCAGATCGCGACGAAAGTGGCGAACATCCTTTTCGCGCCGGCGGGAAGCGAAGGAGCGCTCGATCAGGCGAAGAAGATCTTCGCCGGTCTTCAGAAAGGACAGATCGACCGCACGCTCTTCACGGACAACGCAAACTCCTACTTCTCCGAAACTGCCCTCAAAGATTTCGCCGCCACCCTTCAGCCCCTCGGCACGCCGACCGAGTTCACGCAGACGCGCCAGAGCCTTCGCGGCGGGATGATCTTGCGCAACTACCGCGTCGTTTTCCCGAAGAAAACGCTGAGAGTCTGGACGTTCGCGATGCCGGACGGAAAGCTGGAGCAATACATGGTTGCGCCGGTGGAGTAGCTGTCCTTCGCGTCACTTCACAACCTCTTCATTACCCGGCCGTATCATCGCCATCGTGCGCGCGCCACGGATCCTGATCGTCGAGGACGATGCGAAGACGAGTGCCTCGATCGAGATGTACCTTCGCCACGAGGGATATCGCACCGAGCTCGCGCGCACGGGAGACGAGGGGCTGGCTCGCGCGCGGTCGACGAAACCCGATCTCGTCATTCTCGATCTGATGCTGCCCGGGCTGAACGGCCTGGAGGTGTGCCGCGGCATACGAGGCTCGTCGAAGACGCCGATCATCATGCTCACGGCGCGCTCGACGGAAGACGACAAGCTGCGCGGCCTCGATCTCGGCGCCGACGACTACGTGACGAAGCCGTTCAGCCCGCGCGAGCTCGTGGCCCGCGTCCGCGCCGTGCTGCGGCGGACAGAGTCAACGGACGAAGACAAGCTGATGGCCGGCGATGTCGCGCTCGATCCTTCGACGCGCGACGTCACCGTGCGGGGAGAGAGCGTCGCGTTGACGGCGGCAGAGTTTCAGCTGCTGGAGGCGCTCGTTCGCGCGCCGGGACGCGTGTTCAGCCGCGATGACCTGACCCGGCGGGCGTTCGGAGAGTCATACGAAGGCCTCGACCGAACGGTCGACGTGCACATCAAGAACCTTCGCCGCAAGATCGAAAAGGATCGCGCCAATCCGACGCGCATCGTCACCGTGTTCGGTGTCGGCTACAAATTCGTTCCGGCCGGTGAGCGATGAGCCGGATTCGCTGGAAGTTGCTGACGGCGATGATCGCCGTCGCAGCCGTCACCCTGGCGTTGAGCGGGGTGTTCACGCGTCGCGTGACGCACGATCAGGTCCAGCGCATGCTCGTTGCCAGCGCCCCCGGAGTCGCTGCGCATTCGGTGCAGACTCTCGAGGATTTCCATCGGAAAACGGGATCGTGGAGCGGCGTCCAGTCCGCGATCGATCGCGTTGCGGCCGATGCGGACAAGGAAGTGGTGCTGGTCGACGATCACGATCGGGTCGTCGCGACATCGCGCGCTCTTCGTCGCGCTGACGTTCGCGTCGACGGTGATCGCGTCACGGTCAATGGCGCGCGCGACGGCGCGCAACTGCACATCATGGTGAGCGTTCCGCCGATCGTTCTGCAATCCACGCCGGCCCGCGTGTACTTTCTGCCGCGCGAAGAACAAGGTTCACTCGAGGTCCGCGAAATGGCCGCGCTCGACCGCCGTCTCCTCACCACGTTCGCCGGTGCTCTCGTCGCGGCCATCCTGCTGACGTTCCTGATCTCGCGACGGATCACGAATCCGATCGAACGGCTGACATCGGCCGTCCAGGAGATGGCGCGCGGCAAAGTGCCGGCGCACGTTTCGGTATCCGGCCGCGACGAGATCGCGCGCCTCGCGTCGTCGTTCAACACGATGGCGGACGCCGTCACGACACAGCAGGAACTTCGGCAGCGGATGGTCGGCGACGTCGCGCACGAATTGCGCACGCCCCTGACGAATCTCCGCTGCGAGCTCGAGGCGATTCAGGATGGTCTGACCAGGCCGGACGCGCCGCGCATCGCGTCGCTGCACGAGGAGGTTCTTCACCTGCAGCGCCTCGTCGAGGATCTGCAGGAGCTCGCCGTCGCTGAGGCCGGCGGGATCCATCTGCAGCTGCAACGGCTGGATCTCGCGTCGACGATTCCGGGCCAGGTCCACGGCGCCACGCCCATCGTTGTGAACGCCGATCCATTACGCATCAATCAGATCATGCGCAATCTGCTGAGCAACGCCACGGCGCACACGCCGCCCGGCGGAGGTGTGCACGTGATCATCTCCTCGGACGCGACGAACGCAATCGTGTCGGTCACGGACGAAGGCAAAGGCATTCCACCCGAGGATCTGGAGAAGATTTTCGAGAGGTTCTATCGCGTGGATGAGTCCCGCGCCCGCGACAGCGGCGGCGCCGGCCTCGGCCTCGCGATCGTACGCCGCCTCGTGGAATTGCACGGCGGCAAGGTGTGGGCGGAGAACGGGGCGGGTGGGGGAGCGACGTTTTCGTTCACGATTCCGCTGGTGAACAAGGGCGGTGTAATTCTTAATTCTGCATTCGAACCTCGAACTTCGAAATTCTGATGGCGAAGAGAAGTTCGAAGTTCGAAGTTCGAATTTCGAATGAAGAATTCGCCTCCTGCTTCTAGCCCTTCATAACGCGTTCACATCCCCCCGCTATCTTTCCCCCATGAGAAGCCAAATCTTCCTGTTCCTTTTCGTCGCAAGCGTCAGTGCCCAGCCGACGATAGAGATCGCAAGCGCTGTTCAGAAGCTCGCCGACTCCAATCAGTTTTCCGGCTCGCTTCTCGTGGCGAAGGATGGAAAGCCCGTACTGTCGAAGGCGTGGGGGCTCGCGGACGTGGCGGTGAAGGCGCCGAACACGATCGACACGAAGTTCAACATCGGATCGATCAACAAGTTCTTCACGAAGACGGCGATCGCGCAGCTCGCGGAAGCCGGGAAGCTCTCACTCGACGACACGGTGCGCAAGCATCTGCCTGACTATCCATCGCCGGTCGCCGATCGCATCACGATTCGTCAACTGATTGAGCATCGCTCCGGCCTGGGCGACATCTTCGGCGATCGTTACGAGGCCGCACCTCCTGCGCGCTTACTCGAGCTGAAAGACTTCCTGTCGTTGTTCGCCGATGAGCCGCTGCAATTCGAGCCCGGCACCTCGCAGCGCTATTCCAACGCCGGCTACATCGTCCTCGGGCTCATCATCGAGCGCATCAGCGGCGAGAAATATCGCGACTACGTGCAGCAGCACATCTTCGCGCCGGCGGAGATGAAGAACACCGGCTTCTACACGCTCGAGGAGAAGGTTGCCAATCGCGCGACCGGATACACATTGCACGGCAGGGATCACGAGTTGACCGAGCGTCAGCCGAACAACGCGACGCTTCCCGGCCGTCCGTCATCGGCGGGCGGTGCGTTCGCCACGGCCGGCGATCTTCTGCGCTTCATGAACGCATTGCAGGCGAACAAGCTGACGTCGCAGAAATGGACGAACTGGATTTTCAGTAATTCGTTTGAGGCCGTGGGCAGGCCATCGCTCGGAATCGCCGGCGGCGCGCCCGGCTTGAACGCGGAGATCGAACTGGAGAATGGTTGGACGGTCATCGCGATGTCGAACTACGACCCGCCGTCGGCACGCATCGCTGCGGCCGCGGCGATGGAGGTCATCACCGGTCACAAGCGCGAGACTGCAGGACCAGGCGGTCCGATGATCCGCAAAGGCCCGCCATCGGGACCGGACACGGTTCGGATGCGCGGCCCGGTGACGGTCCCACTGACCCGCGACCGTCATCTGCTCGTCGTCGAGGCGAAGGTGAACGGCAAGGGGCCATTTCATTTCACGATCGACAGCGGCGCAGCGGGGATGTTGCGCGTCAGTGAATCGCTTGCAAGCACGCTCGCTCTCGAGAAGATGGGTGAGGCGATCTCGGGCGACCCGAGCGGAAAGAACAGTCAGCGTGTTCCGATCGTGCACGTCGGCTCGGTCGAAATCGGCGGAGCGGAATTCGGCGGCATCGAAGCAACCGTGGAGCGACACGCGTCCCCTCGCGCCGAAGTTTCCGACGGCGTCATCGGCCT
>DASVHS010000542.1:0-6995 GCA_036382495.1 Thermoanaerobaculia bacterium
GAGATCGGCGGCGACGATGAGCCGGTCGCTTGCTTGCATTTGGTGATGATAGATGCCGGGAACGGATAAGTGGACTGTCGCGCGCGTGCTGGACGAGATTGCGCAGTACGTCGCGCTCTCGGATCCGAACCGCTTCAAGTCGCGCGCGTTCGAACGCGCGGCGCGCGCTGTCGAGGGTCTCGAAGTGGATCTCGGAGCGCTCGTCGCGTCGGGCGAACTCCTGTCCACGCCCGGCATCGGCAAAGCTGTCGGCGCGATCATCAAGGAGCTCGTCGAGACCGGCGCGTCGCGTTACCTCGACGAACTGCGCAACCAATACCCACCCGGCATCTTCGAGCTCCTGCGCGTTCCCGGCTTCGGTCTCACGAAGATCGGGCAGGTGCATCAGGAGCTCGGCGTCGGCTCGCTGGATGAGCTCGAAGCGGCGGCGCGCGAGGGTCGTCTCGCGAAGTTGCGTGGGTTCGGAGCGAAGACGCAGACGAAGATCCTCGAAGGCATCGAGAAGGCTCGCCGCCGCGAATCGAATTTTCTGCTTCCGATCGGCCTCGAGGCCGGCGAACGGATGCGCGAGCAACTCGCGAAGATCAAGGCGGTCGAATACGCGGAGGTCACGGGTAGCGTCCGCCGCCGGCTTGAAATCATCCGCAACGTAAACATCGCGATCTCGACGCGTAATCGCGACAAAGTCATCGAGGCGTTGCCGCAGATCGTCGACCAGTTCGAAGAAGTCGACACCAACACGTTTCGCGGCGTTGTGCGCGGCGAGATGCCGGTGATGTTTCACCTGTCGCACCCCGACAACTTCGGCACCACGATCGTCGAGACAACAGGCAGCCGTGAATTCGTCGAGGCCCTTCCCGCTTTGCCGAAAGCGAAAACGGAGGAGGAGCTGTTCGAGAAAATCGGCGTGCCGTTCGTCGAGCCGGAACGTCGTGAATCCGCCGACGACCTCGCTCGAAAGAAGCGCGTCAAGCTCGTTCAGCCTTCCGACCTGCGCGGCACGTTTCACGTCCACACGACGTTCTCCGACGGCCGCAACACGGTCCTGGAGATGCTCACCGCCGCGCGAGATCGAGGCTACGACTACGTCGGGCTCTCCGATCACTCACCGGCCGCGTTTTACGCGGGCGGGCTGACCGTCGATCGCCTTCGCGAACAACACGCCGAGATCGACCGGCACGAGCCCGCGGTCGCGCCCATGCGCGTTTTCCGCGGGACCGAGGCGGACATTCTGGCGGACGGCTCGATCGATTACGGCGACGAGGTTCTCTCCACGCTCGACTTCGTCGTCGCCTCGATCCACTCGCGCTTCAACATGCCGAAGGACGAAATGACCGAGCGCATGCTCAAAGCCCTCGACGACCCCTACGTCACATTCCTCGGCCACATCACCGGGCGCAAATTACTGGGGCGCGACGGCTACACCGTCGACTTCGATCGCGTGTTCGACCGTGCTGCAAAACGCGGCGTGTGCATCGAGATCAACGGCAACCCGAACCGGCTCGACCTCGACTGGCGCCATGTCGGCCGCGCGGTCGAGATGGGCGTGATGTTCGTGATCACGCCCGACGCACACTCGATCTCCGAGATGTCGCATGTGATCAGCGGGACATGGGTCGCGCGAAAGGCGGGGCTCACGGCGAAGCAGATCTTCAACACGCGCAGCGTGGCCGAGGTGGATAAGTGGTTCGCGAAACGTCGCATGTCATCGCGAGCGTGAGCTCGCGATGACATCAGCGCTTGACCGCGAGGATCAGCAGCAGCGCTCGCGCGCCCTGCGGCTTGCCGGCGCCGAAGACGACCGTCTGTCCGACCTTGAGATTCATCGTCGTCTTCAGCAACTGCGTCAGTTGATCGCCCTGCAGTCTTGACAGCTTCAGATCGCCGATCTGCACCGAATCACTGGCAGCGTCGTAGTCGCCCCACTTGAAGTCGGCGCGATATCCGGTTTCGAGCTCGAGAAGACCGGGCTCGCCTTCCTTCCCTTCGAGCACGGCGGAGCCGAGGACTTCGAAGTTGTTGAAGGGGAGGATGGTCAATTTCGTGCTGACATCCTTGAGTGCTTCGGGCGTGCGCGCGGGCGCGGTTGCGCGAGACGCGGACACGAGCCGCACACTCAGCTTGAACGCCTGCGGAGGTGTGTCGAACTTGTCGAGCGCCGCGGCGATCGACTTCAGATTCTCGGCGCGGTCCGTGATCACCATCGAGTTCGTCGAAGGCTGGATCGAGAGCGAGCCGTCGCTGCTCATCAGCGGCTTGATCACGGCGGCGGCGCGATCCGCGTCCTTGTGCTTGAACTGAAAAGTCTTGACCGTGAGCGCCTGGTCCGCGCGGGCGCCGGCTTCAGCCGGCAGAGTATCGGCTGAAACCGATACCCACACGGAACACAGCATCAACAATGCGAGGAGTACACGTTTCGTCATAAGTCCGCCGGCAGACTGTCGTCGAAGACCATGACCACGGTCACGTCCTCACCCTCGCTGGGCACTTCAACGATCGTCGCTTTCTGAGAATCGTAGCTTTGAATGACCGGCCTCGAATAAGCAGCCGATCTGAATTGATGATGGGTGACCGCGACGCCGATCGCCGGCGCCGTTCGATGTTCGTACACGAATGTGGATCCGGCGACCACCGTGGCCAGCGCTGCCGCAACGGCGAGCCTGCGCGTCCAGCTGCCGGCGGGTCCGGACACCGTGTTCTCCGTTCCGCGCAGATGCACTTCGCGCATCACGTCGCCGACGAATGCATCGATGCCGCCGGGAGGAACCATGTCATCGCCGCCGAGAGCGCGGAACAGCATGTCGTCATCGCGCTCGACCGCGAAGTTGAGGCACACGTCGCACGAGCGGATGTGCTCGAGCATCGCGGCGTCCGCGCTGCCCGGAACGAATTGCGCTCGGAACTTGTCGCAGGTCATCGACTCCTCCACAGCTGGGCATACTCCGGATAGCGCTTCTGGAGTTGATGCTGCATCAGCTTGCGTGCGTTGAACAGGTGATTGCGGACGGTCGACTCGCGGCATCCGAGGATCTTCGCGATTTCAGCGGATGGAAGATCTTCCATCTGGTTCATCACGAAGATCGTCTTCTGCTTCGGCGAGAGAACGGACGCGACGTCGTTGAAAACCGCTTCGATTTCCTTCCGTTGAATGATGACGCCCTGCTCCGGCTCCTCGGACGTCTTCACGAGACGAAGGTTCGAGTTGACGGCGTTGTCGCGCGACTGGCGATTGCGTATGAAATCGATCGCGACATTCGTGACCATGCGGTACAGCCACGTGTCGAACGCGTAGCGTGCGTCGTACTTCTCGAGGTTCTCCCACAGCTTGATGAACACCAGCTGGGCGATGTCCTTCGCGTCTTCGGAGTTGCTGATGATCCGATAGCAGAGCGCATACACTTTCGACGTCTTCCGGCGCACCAGCTGCTCGAAAGCGTCGCTGTCCCCGCCTCGGATCGTCTCGACTAATTGACGGTCATCCGGCTCGACAGAGTCTTTGGTTGGGATCATCAGACGGAGTTCCACTGCCATCGTCACATAGGTACGGTGGACGCCCGGAAAACGTTTAGATCGGTCTTCGTGCTTCCCGCGGGCCCGTAAGTCCCGTAAAATCAGGCAAACATGCGAGTACTCGTCGTCGGACAGGGTGGGCGGGAGCACGCGATCTGCTGGAAGCTCAAGCAATCGCCTCAGGTGAAAGAGATTTACGCGGCACCGGGAAACGCTGGTATCGCTGAAGTTGCCGACTGCGTACCGATCGGCGTGGCCGACATCATCGAGCTTGCCGACTTCGCAGAAAAGCTCAAAATCGACCTCACCATCATCGGCCCCGAGTTGCCGCTGACCCTCGGCATCGTCGACGAGTTTCAGAAGCGCCGGCTGACGATCTTCGGCCCGACACGCCTTGCCGCCGAGCTGGAAGGCTCGAAAGTCTTCTCCAAAGAGTTCATGCGCAAGTACAAGATCCCGACGCCGGACGCGACTGCGTGCAACTCGGTGGACGAGGCGCGCGACGCACTGAAAAGCACGAAGTACCCGGCGGTCATCAAAGTCGACGGACTTGCCAGTGGCAAAGGCGTCGTGATTGTGCAGTCGAAGAAGGAAGCCGAGGAATACCTGACGCTCGTCTTCGACGGAAAACGATTCGGCAACGCCGCGACGCGGATCCTCGTCGAGGAGTACATCACCGGCGAAGAGGTCTCGTTCATGGTCATCACCGACGGCAAGCGCTTTGTTCCGCTTGCACCGGCGAAGGATTACAAGAAAGCGTTCGACGGCGATGAAGGACCGAACACCGGCGGCATGGGCTCGCACTCACCCGCCGTCGTGCTGACGAGCGAGACCGCCGCGGAAGTGATGCGCACGATCATCCTGCCGACGATCCAGGGCATGTCGGAAGAAGGACGGCCGTACACCGGCGTGCTGTACGCCGGCCTGATGCTGACGAAGAAAGGCCCGAAGGTCCTCGAATACAACTGCCGGTTCGGCGATCCGGAGACGCAGGTGCAGATGCTGCGGCTCGACGATGACCTCGCCGAGATGCTCCTGCGTGCTGCACGGGGCAATCTGGGTGACATGAAGGTGAACTGGCGCAAGGAAGCGGCGGCGTGTGTCGTCATGGCGGTCGATGGATACCCGAATGACTTCATGAAGGGGCAGGAAGTCGTGATCGACCCGTTCGGCGATGACTCCATCGTCGTGTTCCACGCCGGCGTCGTCAAAAAGGGGTCGAAGCTGATCAACATGGCCGGCCGGGTCGTCGACGTGTGCGCACGTGCGGCGACGCTCTCCGAAGCGTTGACGAAAGTCTATGAAGCGGTGCCGAAAGTGCGATTCGAAGGCGCGCGCTACCGCCACGACATCGGATATCGGGCGCTCGAGCAGCTCGCCGCCACCGGCATCGGCCGCCGCTGATGGCCAGACCGTTCGTCTTCATCGTCATGGGCAGTGACTCCGACGTCGAAGTCATGTCGCAGGCGGCGGCGGCGCTCGACGAGTTCGGCGTTCCGTACCAGATGACCGTCGCATCGGCGCACCGGTCACCCGACCGTACGAAGAATGCGATTCTCGAGGCGGAACAGAACGGGGCCGCGGTTTTCATCGCCGGGGCCGGAATGGCCGCGCATCTGCCGGGCGTCGTGGCGTCGTTCACCACGAAACCGGTCATCGGCGTTCCGCTCAGCGGAAGTGCGCTGCAGGGCGTTGACGCCCTTTACGCGATCGTGCAGATGCCGCCAGGCATACCGGTCGCGAGCGTGGCGATCGGCGGGGCGCGCAACGCCGGCATCCTGGCCGCGCAGATCATCGCGGTCGGCGACCCGGGCCTCTCCTCGCGCCTGAAGGCGAATCGCGCGAAGATGGCCGAGGGAGTTGCCGAGAAGTCGAAGAAAGTAGATAAGTCGACGCGTTAGATGGAGGACAGGCAATCCTGCCTGTCCGGACAGGCAGGATTGCCTGTCCTCCACCATGAGCCACGACCACTCGCATCACCACACCGAAGTCTCCATCAAGCTCGTCGTCGCCGCGATCGCAACGCTGATCTTCGTCGCGGTCGAGCTCTCGATCGGATACTTCGCGCACTCCCTCGCGCTCGTCGGCGACGCGCTGCACAACTTCACCGACAGCGTCGCGCTTCTGCTCGCGTTCAGTGCGGTCCGGCTCGAACGCCGCAAGCCGACGATGGAGAAGTCGTACGGCTATCACCGCGCCGGCATTCTCGCGGCGTTCATCAATGCCGGGACGCTCGTCGGATTCACGGTCTACATCTTCATCGAAGCGGTCGACCGTTTCCGTCATCCGAACGCGGTCAACGACCGGGCGATGCTGGTCACCGCGCTCGTCGCGATCGTTCTGAATGCGGCGATTTCACTTTCGCTGCGACGCGAAGGAAAGTCAGACGTCAACGTGCGCGCCGCCGTGATGCACATGTTCGGCGACGCGATCTCGTCGAGCGGCATCGTCATCGCCGCATTGATCATTCACTCGACCGGCAACGTGACGTGGGATCCGGCCGTCTCGATCCTCATCGGCGTTCTCATTCTGTGGAGCAGCTGGGGGATCCTGCGGGAAACGGTCAACCTTCTGCTCGAAGGAACGCCGATCGGCATCGATCCCGAGGCGGTCACGCAGGCCGTGGCGAATGTTGACGGGGTGTTTGGTGTGCACCACCTGCACATCTGGGCGCTCGGCCCGTCGCGTCCAGCGCTCTCCTGTCACGTGATGGTCGGCGACGTCCCGGTGAAAACGACCGCGAAGCTGCTCGAAGAGCTGAATGCGATGCTTTCTCACGAATACCGCATCGCCCACACCACCGTTCAATTCGAATATGCGAATTGTTCGGAGGATCACCCGTACTGCATCCCTTATACGGTTCAACGCACACCTGTCCCGGTCGTACCAGACAGCAAAGGAGATTCAACATGACGAAGAAAAAGACTCTCACCGTATCCGCGATCGTGCTCGCGGTTCTCGCTCTGGCGGCCGTGCCGTTCCTGTACGCCGGTCCCGGCCACCACATGCACGGCATGGGCACCGACATGGGCCTCGGACACCTGGCGAAGGCGCAGAAGGAGCTCGGGCTGTCCGACGCACAGGTCGAACAGATCAAGGCCATCATCAAAGACGCTCACACTCAGAACGCGCAGTATCGCGATCAGCTCCACGGCGGGTTCGCCAGCATCATCGGCACGCTCGTGAAGAATCCGAATGACGTCGCAGCAGCGCAGGCGATCATGGACCAGCAGACCGCAGCGGAGCGAGCGCTGAAGTCAAACCTGCTCAATGCAGCATCGAAGGCGCTGAATGTCCTCACGCCGGAGCAGCGCGACAAGCTCGGCACGATGATTTCGCAGCATCAGGCGCGCTTTCAGCGTCAGTTCTGAGCTCCGTTGAGTGCCGGATGAAGCGGTAAGGCACGAAGACGCGCTCGAGTCGCAGGCGATCGCCGCGGTCAAAGGCGGCGATCGCAACGCGTATGACTATCTCGTCACGAAGTA
>DASVHS010000543.1:0-6301 GCA_036382495.1 Thermoanaerobaculia bacterium
ATCGACGGACACAACGATCTTCCTTATCAATATGAGGAACGGGCGAAGGATCATCTCGCTCAGATCGACATCCGTCAGGATCAGAGCAAGCTCACGCCGCCGCTGCACACGGACATCGCCCGGCTGCGGCAGGGAAGAGTCGGCGGACAATTCTGGTCCGTCTACGTTCCGACAACGCTCAAAGGGGCGGAAGCAGTGCGCGCCGTCATCGAGCAGATCGACGTCGTGCATCGCCTCGATGAGGCGTACCCGGACACATTCGAGCTCGCACGGACCGCCGACGATGTCGTGCGCATCCATCGCAGCGGAAAGATCGCCTCACTCATCGGCATCGAAGGCGGCCACTCGATCGGCGACTCACTCGCTGTTCTTCGCCAGCTTTACGCGCTCGGCGCGCGCTACATGACGATCACGCACAGCGACAACAACGACTTCGCCGATTCGGCGACTGCCGATCCGATCCACAGCGGTCTCACTCCCTTCGGCAGACTCGTCATCGCCGAAATGAACCGCCTGGGCATGCTCGTCGATCTGTCGCACGTCGCACCGAAGACAATGAACGACGTCCTCGACATCGCCGGCGCGCCGGTCATCTTCTCGCACTCGTCCGCGCGGGCAATCACGGATCACGCGCGAAACGTTCCCGACGACGTGCTGCGCCGTCTCAAGGAAAACGACGGCGTGGTGATGGTTTCGTTTGTCCCTACGTTCTCTTCGGAAAAGGCGCGCGCACGTGACGCAGCGAGGGACGCAGAAGAAGCACGACTCAAAGCGCTTTATCGCGGCCAGCCCGAGACGGTGAAGACGACGCTCGCTCAGTGGGAAGCCGCGAACCCCGCTCCGCGCGTGACCGTGCAGGACGTCGCCGATCACATCGACCACGTCGTGCAGGTCGCAGGCGCAACGCACGTCGGTCTGGGATCAGATTTCGATGGCATCACCACCACGCCTGACGCCCTGGACAGTGTTGCCACCTATCCAACGCTCTTCGCAGAGCTCATCCGGCGCGGCTACACCGACGATCAGCTGAAAGGCATCGCCGGCTTGAACGTGCTCCGCGTGATGCGGAAGACCGAAGCAGTCGCCGCGCGTCTTCAGAAGGAACGACAGCCCTCGGACGTCCGCATCGAAGAGGCCGACAAGCCAGTTGCAGCGGCACCGGCGACCACCCACTAAAGTTTTTTTCACACCGTGTCGATTCTGTGGTTTCTCGTTCGACGCGTCAGTAAGAGCACGGGTCGCCCGGCTCAAACGCGAGAATCAAAGGAGAAAACACAGTGCGATTCATGGTGATCGTCAAGGCGAACAAGGATTCCGAGGCCGGCGTGCTGCCGACCGAAAAAGAATTGACCGCGATGGGCAAGTTCAACGAGGAGCTCGTCAAAGCGGGTCTCATGCTCGCGGGCGAGGGACTCCAGCCGAGCTCGAAGGGCGCGCGCATCAAGTTCAACGGAAGCAAGCGCACCGTGACCGACGGACCGTTCACCGAGACGAAAGAGCTGGTCGCCGGCTTCTGGCTGCTTCAGGTGAAGTCAAAGGAAGAAGTGATCGAGTGGATCAAGCGCGCCCCGTTCATGAGGAATGAAGAAGTCGAGATCCGGCAGGTGTTCGAGGCCGAGGATTTCGGTGAAGCGCTGACTCCCGAGCTCAGGGAAGCGGAAGAGCGGATGCGTAAAGAGACAGGCTGGAAGAAGTAGGATTTCCCATGTCGTTGTTTGATATTCACTTCGCGAGGAGGCATCAATGGCGGCAAGCAGGAAATCGACCTGGATCGGATGGGTGCTTACGGTTCTTCCATGCCTGTTGTTCGCGTTGAGCGCATTTTTCAAGCTCAATCCCAACGCGGAAGTCACCAAGGGCTTTTCTCACCTCGGCATCCCCACTTCGATGATGATGCCGCTCGCGATCCTCGAGATCACCTGCGTGGTGATCTACCTGATTCCGCCGACCGCAGTCCTGGGAGCGATTCTGCTCACAGGCTACCTCGGCGGCGCGATCTGTACGCACTGGCGCGTCGGCGATCCGTTCTACGCCCAGTTCGGGCTGGGTGTCGTCCTCTGGCTGGGTATCTACCTGCGCGAGGATCGCCTGCGTCCGCTCATCCCGATCCGGAGAAGTTGATTCACGCCCACCACCCCGCACCTTTCCCGAGCATGTAGATGCCGAGGATGATGATGAGCGCGGAGACGAGTCGCAGAAAAATCGTGTTCGGAACCCTGCGCAGGAGTTGAGTGCCGGCGAGTGTGCCGGCGATCACGCCGATGGTGGCCACGGCGATGATCGGAACGATCGTCAGCAGATTGCGTCCCTCGACGACCAGATAAACCGGCATCCGCGCGCCGTCGACCAACAGTCCGATCGCCGTCGCGGTCGCGACAAATGCATCACGCGACAGATCGAACCCGAGGAGTGCCGCCGAACGGAGACCGCCCTGGTTTCCGACGAGACCTCCGAAGAAACCGGAAGCTCCGCCGGCGATCCACGCCAGCGGTCCATGAAATTTCAAACGCCGCGTCAATCCAAGGAGCCCGTTGGCGCCGGTCACGATCAGCAATGCGCCGAGTGCGATCGTCAGCCGGGGCGAGCTCGTTCCGGCGTTGAGCAGAGCGCCCGTCAATCCGCCGGCAGCGCTGGTGACGCCAAAGCTCCACAAGACGCGACGATCGAGGTCGCGTCGCAATTTCCAGAAGCGAATGGCGGTGCCGGTGAGGTGCGGAATCGAGACTGCGGCGATGGCGAGCTTCGTCCCGACCGACATCGCCAGGACCGGCGTCAGCAGGCTGCCGATGCCGAACCCGGCGATCGACGCGATCGCACCGGCCAGAACCGAAGCGATGAAGATGAGAACATCGAAGCCCACTGCCGCCGATTATCACTGACGCAACAAAAAAGGCCGCGTTGAACGCGACCTTTTTGTCATTGCTGACGAACCCGCTTACTGCTTGTGGTTGCGCACCACCTGGACGCCGTCACCAACCGCCGCACCGATGAGAGCACCGGTCAGCGGATGGCGATGATCGATCACGGCACCGGCCACCGCGCCGACGACTGCGCCGCGCGTCTGGCTGTAGTGATGACGATGACGATACACATGATGGGTTGTCTTGTAGTGATGGGTGGTGTACGCGAATGTGTTGGCCGCAGGCACCATCAGGGCAAGGCTGAGGACGGCTGCCTGAATTGATTTTTTGCTTGTCATGAGTCGTTACCTCCGCTTCGTTAAACTGCGAGATTGATGCCTGTTTATCTGGCTGTTAAGTTACTGAAAACTAGCGAGTTAAACCGGTAATGAGACCGTGATCGTCGTTCCCCTGCCGACCTCGCTTTCCGCGTGGATCTCGCCGCCATGCGCCTCGACCAGGTTGCGCGCGATCGTCAGTCCGAGGCCTGAGCCTTTCGACGATGCGCCTTTGTAGAAACGGTCGAAGATCTTCGGCAGCTCATCGGCGGCGATTCCCGAGCCGGTGTCGGTGACGCGGACGATGACGGAATCGTTGCGCTGCCCGGCTCCGACCCGGACGCTGCCACCGGCCGGCGTGTGATGGATCGCGTTCGCGAGCAGGTTGATCAACACCTCCCGGATCCGCAACGGATCGATCAGGAGGAGTGGCAGTTCGCCGCTTTCGTCGATACGAAGCGCGACGCCCCGTCCCACGGCTTCTGACGCGAGCGAATTCGCGGCGTCGTGAATCAGCAGGATGAGGTCGGAGGGCTCCTTCTGCAGGGCAAGGGCGCCGCTGTCGGCGTTCGCGAGCGTCCGCAGATCCTCGACGAGCCGCGCCACGACGCGAGTCTCGTCCAGCAGTTCCTGCAGCCTTGCGTCGTCGCGCGGGTAAACGCCGTCGATCAACGCCTCGAGGCGGCCCTGAATGATCGTCAGCGGCGTGCGCAGCTCATGGGCGATGTCGGCCATGAGGTGGCGCCGCTGCTGTTCGTTCGCGCGAAGCCGCGCGGTCATGCTGTTGAACGCGCGCGCCACCGAGCGCAACGAAGGCATACCGTGCTCGGCCAGCTGTGCGGAATAGTCGCCATCGCCGACGCGCTCCGCCGCCGCGACGATGTCGGCAAACGGGTAACCAAAGCGCCGCATCGCGCCGAAGAAAATTGCGATGATCGTGAACGCGATGACCGCGGCGATGACGACCGTCGACGACCCGCGGCCGGCGGCGAGCGAGATCAACGTCGTTGCGCCGACCGCGCTCAGAAACAGGATGAGCGCCAGGAAGCAGCCGGCGCGTCGCATGAAGCGCTGGCGGTGATGACTCCCGCTCCTCATCACTCTGCGCATTTGTATCCGATCCCGTACACGGTCAGGACATAGCGCGGATTGCGCGGATCGGGCTCGATCTTGCGGCGCACGTTCTTCACGTGCGCATCGATGGCTCGCTCGAACGACTCGACGGCGATGCCTCGCATCGCGTCGAGCAGTTGCGCACGCGTGAAGACGCGGCCGGGATGCCGGACCAGCGTCGCCAGAAGCTGGAACTCCGTCGTGGTGAGGTCGACGGAACGCCCGGCGACCGTCGTCTTCATGCGCGGCACGTCGAGAACGAGATCTCCGGCGCGGATGACGTCGCCGCGCTCGGCGGCAGATTCCGACCGGCGCATGACCGCGCGGACGCGGGCCACGAGCTCGCGCGGACTGAACGGCTTCGTGATGTAGTCGTCTGCGCCGAGCTCGAGCCCGACAAGCTTGTCGCTCTCCTCGACGCGCGCGGTGAGCATGATGATCGGCACGTTCGAGTCGCGGCGGACGTTGCGCGCGACGTCGAGTCCATCCATCCCGGGCAGCGCCAGGTCGAGGACAACAAGGTCGGGACGCGCCCGTTGAATCATCGCCAGCGCATCCACGCCGTTGCCGGCGGTCATCACCGAGAAGCCGGCCTTCTCGAGATAGTCTCGCGCGATCTGCGCAATCCGCGGCTCGTCATCGACGATGAGGATCGTCTTCATTGGTGGTGTCGACGACCCTCATTCTCGACTAGACGGTCGCGCCGGGCACGTCCGGCCCTGGCGAATCGCTGCGATACGCCCCGCACTGCCCGTGATGGTGCCATCGGTGATAGCGGCCGCGCCAGAACAGTCCACGCAGGACGGCAAAGAACAGCGCGAAGAACAGGAACGGGAAAAAGAACCCGAACCCGAAGCCCCACGGCCGCACGTAGACGACCTGCGCGTTCGGCGGAGTCGTGAAAACCCGTCCGCCGTCCGTCACGGCGTGCTGGGTGCCGGCGTTGTACGCGACGGCGGCGATGCCGGCGCCGACGAGCATCGCCAGCAGTGCCACCGCCACCACACTTCCTCCTCTTGATCCATTCATGACATTTCCTCCTCGGTTGTCGAAGATCAATGTCGGCCCCGATTGTGTACGGAGTGTGAATATGACCCGGAGACTTCCACACATGCCGTCACGTCTTTTTCTCGTCCTCACTCTCCTGTCGACCGTCGTGCACGCTCAGCAGTTCGCGCTGCGGCAGATCGCCAGCGGGCTCTCGATGCCGGTCGCCATCACCCACGCCAGCGACTCGCGGATCTTCGTCACGCTGCAGGGCGGCCAGATCGTGATCTACGACGGCACACGCGTACTGCCGACGCCGTTTCTCGACATCCAGAACCTCGTCACGTGCTGCGACGAACGCGGGCTGCTGAGCGTCGCCTTTCACCCGCAATATCGCGACAACGGCCTGTTCTTCGTCTATTACGTCGATCGCAACACCGACGTGACCATCGCGCGATACCGAGTCAGTTCGACGGATCCGAACCGCGCCGATCCGAATTCAGCACAAATATTACTGACGATAAATCATCGTGATTACGGCAATCACAACGGCGGCCAGCTGCAGTTCGGTCCCGACGGCTACCTTTACGCGGGAACCGGGGACGGCGGCGGGGCGGGAGACCCGCTCAACAACGGACAGAACCTGAATTCGCTCCTTGCGAAGTTGCTCCGCATCGATGTCGACTCGGCGAGTCCGTACGTTCCACCGTCGAACCCGTTCGCGAATCGCGGCGACGTGCGAAAAGAGATCTGGGCGTACGGTCTGCGCAATCCGTGGCGGTTCTCGTTTGATCGCGAAACGGGCGATTTGTGGATCGCGGACGTCGGCCAGGACTCGTGGGAAGAGATCGATCTGCAGCCGGCCACGAGCATCGGCGGCGAGAACTACGGCTGGCATCTGATGGAGGGCAAACACTGCTTCCGCCCAACCACGAACTGCAACGACGGCACGCTCACGCTGCCGATCCTCGAATACGACCACAGCGGCAGCAAGTGTTCGCTCACCGGCGGCTATCGCTATCG
>DASVHS010000544.1:0-12523 GCA_036382495.1 Thermoanaerobaculia bacterium
GAGCTCGTTCATGTCGAACGGTTTGCGAACGACGGCGTGGACGACGTCCGCCCTTGCGCGCGCGAGCTCTTCGTCACCGGACGCTGAAACAGCAAAGATGATGGGATGCTGGTCCTTCTCTCTCGACGCCACGAATTGTTCGATGAATCCGTGTCCGTCCAGCCGGGGCATCATCAGATCGAGGAGGATCACGGCGCAGTCGATCGTCTGGAGGCGCTCCAGCGCATCAACGCCGTCGCGCGCCTCCACGACGACTAAGCCGACACGCTGCAGGGACCTGCGCAGCATGGTGCGTATCGCTTCATCGTCATCGACGACCAGTACGTCGACCTGCTGAGCCTGAGCCATTTCGCGTCCAGACTGGAGGTTGTCCAGTGAACGCTATCCGCTGATGGAGAATGCTGCGCCGCGAGCTCAGTTGAGAGCGGATGTGGTCGCCGGCATCAGTGATTAGCGCGCCGCAGGACTGGGTGCACGAAAGGGTCCAAAGTGGCAATTCTGGAACAATCAGGCCAGTGTCGGCGCGGCGCCGGCCAGGATCGGAGACGCGATGACATTCGCAGTCCGCGCAGGCAGCACGGTCTTCCAGCGCGCGACATCGTCCGCGGGAAGAACGAACTCGAACGTCTGGCTATAGCAGCGGATCCGGAGGACTTTGCCGCTCGCGATCGCCGCACCTGTCGTCAGCTCGCTCGCGTACTCCACCTCATGAATGGTCTGCAGATCGATCGAGGCCTCGACGTCCGGATTCTCGTAATAGAACGATGAGTCCGTGAGCGCGAGCGCGACAGGCACGTGCCGGTTGCCGTCGACGAATTCGCCGTTGCTCACCAGGCGCGATTGCGCTCGTCGGCGATCCGTGAAGACCTGAAGACCGTCCGACGCGAAGCGGTGGAGAAGATTGATTACGAGCACCGCGACGACCACCGCGGCGGCGATCAGAAACCAGAACATGACAATCTCCTTTGCGAAATGAGGACGGGCTTTCGCCCGTCTTCATTTTCATGCTTCGTGGATCGATCAGGCTCGCGCGGCGGGCGCGTCTTTTTTCGGTCTCGCTTCGTTCACGGTCAGGGTCTGGCCCTTGACGTCCTTGCCGTTCAGGCCGCTGATTGCGGCGCGCGCTTCGTCGTCATTCGCGAACTCGAGGAAGCCGAAGCCTTTGGACTGACCGGTGGAGCGCTCCGTCGCGACGTTTGCCGACTGCAGCGTTCCGAACGGAACCGCGAGATCGTTGAGATCCTTGTCCGTGACCTGTTTGGAGAGATTGCCTACATAGATTTTCATTTGAGTCTCCTGACTCTGATCCCTCGCTGCGACACGACGCACATCGCGAGCTGTCGCCGAGGGTTCATGGGGTGGTAACTAAGAGGAGTGGGTCCAGCGAATCTGACTTAGTTCAGACCGACTGAAGGGGCCAGGAAGGTTCCTTGCCGCGCGGAAGCCACCATACTCCTTATCGCCGCGTAAGTCACTGAGCGCGCTACGACGAGTATCGGTCGTTGAACCACGGCTCCGCGGTATCCGAATAACCGCGGCGCTCCCAGAACCCTTCGCGATTGCGATCCAGAAACTCGATCTTCCGGATCCATTTCGCGCCTTTCCATGCGTACAGCTTCGGCGTGATCATGCGGCACGGCCCGCCGTGCTCGCGCGGAAGCGGATGACCTTCCCATGTGTGGACCAGCAGCACGTCGTCTTCGATCGCGCGGGCGAGCGGCAGGTTGGTCGTATACGACTCGCCCGACATCGCGTCGCGGTCGTAGCCGGTACAGATGATCCAGGCCGCCTCGTCCTTCGGCACAGCCAGTTCGGCGATCGTTTTGAACCTCACACCGGCCCAGTGGTTATCCAGCCGGCTCCACGTCGTGACGCAATGAAAGTCGCTGACGTCATCGGCCTGCGGAAGGGCCATGAACTGCTCCCACGTCAACGTCACCGGGTTTTCGACGAGACCGGCGATCTCGAGCCGCCAGTCGGCGAGCGAGACATCGGGAACGTCGCCGAGGTCGAGGACGGGCCAGTTGGTGACGAGGTGCTGGTCGATGGGGACCGACGGCATCCCGTGCCGGTTCGCCGGCCCCGAGCCCTTCGGCTTCAATCCCTCGAACTTGACGTTCAGACCGTGTCCGAGCTTGCGCTGGCGGTCGATGTAGCGAAGGCGTCGTTCGACGATCGAGTCTTTCTCTTGTGACATCGCGGCCAGCTCGATCGTTCATCATAGCTAAATGAGCATGGACGACTCGTCGACACGATCCTGGAACGACATCGCTGACGACTGGGTCGCCCACGCGGACACGAACGACTACCGCAACCTGTTCCTCTTTCCGTTGACGTTCACCCTCCTCGGCGACCTGCACGGCCGCCGCGTACTCGACCTCGGATGCGGCGAAGGCGGCTACTCACGTGAGATGGCGAGACGCGGCGCGAAGGTCGTTGCGGTCGACGGCAGCGAGCGTCTCATCGAAGTGGCGCGCGAACGGGCGCGCGCCGAAAACCTCGCCGTCGAATCGGTCTGCAGAAATGCGAGCTCGCTGAAGGGAATCGACGATGAATCCTTCGACCTCGTGCTCGCGTCGATGAGCCTCATGGACGTCGAAGACTACGACGGTGCAATACGGGAATGTCATCGCGTGCTCGCCCGCGACGGCGAACTGCTGATGAGCATCACGCATCCGTGTTTCTCGGCACCCGTCTCCGAGTGGATTCGCGATGATCAGGGGCGGCCTAAGGTCTTCGCGGTCGACCGCTACTTCGAGCGCAGCGCTTGGAAAAGCATCATGGCCCGCGGATTCAGCCGGCCCGCGCTCCGTCGCCACCGCCCGCTCGAGGATTACATGCGATCACCGATCGAAAGCGGCTTCATCCTTCGCGATTTCCGCGAGCCCGCCGCAACCGCAGACGACGTGAAGAAGTCGCGGCGTTTCGAGAAGATCACGCGGGTCCCCTACTTCCTGTTCATGCGCTGGCAGAAGTCGTGAACGCTTTCTGATCCGATGAGAACGGTTCGCAAAATCCACGACGCTGTGCAGGACGACATCGGCGACCTGCACACGCGACGACCACTGCCGTCGGGCGAGATCGACATGATCGATCCGTTCCTTTTTCTCAATCACCACGGGCCGCAGGTCTATCCGCCGGGCAACGGCGGACTGCCGTTCGGCCAGCATCCGCATCGCGGGTTCGAGACCGTCACGTTGATCGTCGACGGAAGCCTCTCTCACGCGGACACCGGAGGGCACGAGAGCACGATCGGGACGGGCGGCGTGCAATGGATGACCGCCGGACGCGGCGTCGAGCACTCGGAGCTCTCGCCGCAGGAGTTCCTCGAGCATGGAGGGCCGCTCGAGATTCTGCAGTTGTGGATCAATCTTCCCGCGCGCTTGAAAATGACCGAGCCGAACTACACCGGCCTGCAGAAGAACGAGATCCCTTCGATCAAGGTTGACGACGGCCGCGTCACGATCAACCTCATCGCAGGGACGTGGAACGGGCAAACGGGTCCAATCCGATCGCTGACCGGCGTCAACATGATGACGGTCGAACTGGCGAAAGGCGGTCACCTCATCCTGCCGGCACCGCGCGATCACAACGTATTCCTGTACGTCGTCCGCGGCGAGGTGAACGTCAGCGGAGAAACGGCTCGGGAGTTTCAGCTCGTCGAGCTCGAGGACGACGGCGACGACGTCGAGCTCTCCGCTTCACGCGATTCGATCGTGATCTTCGCCCATGCCGCGCCCCTCAACGAACCGGTCGTCGCGCGCGGTCCATTCGTGATGAACACGCAGCAGGAGATCGTCGAGGCGGCGCGCGACTACTACGCCGGCAAGTTCCGCTGAAGTGGAAATCGAATGCATGATTGTCCGATGAGAATTCGGATCGCGGCGCTCGTGATGATGCTTTCTGGCGCCATCGCCGTCAGCGCTCAGCAAGTCGACCGGGCACAGCTCGCGTCGCGCGTCCGCGCCGAGCTCCTCTCGTCGTGGCGCGCGTACGAGCAATACGCATGGGGTCACGACGAACTGCAGCCCGTCAGCAGGACGCCACGCGACTGGTACGGCCAGTCGTTGCTGATGACGCCCGTCGACTCGCTCGACACGCTGCTGATCGTGGGTCTGCACGACGAAGCGGAGAAAGCGAAGTCGCTGATCGTCGAAAAGCTCTCATTCGACAAAGACATCTCCGTCCAGAACTTCGAAGTCACCATCCGCCTCCTCGGCGGATTGTTGTCGGCGTATCAGATGACCGGCGACGAGCGGCTGCTACACCTGGCCGATGATCTCGGAACGCGCCTGCTTCCCGTCTTCGACTCGCCCACCGGCATGCCGTACCGGTTCGTGAACCTGCGCACGGGCAAGACGCGCGATCCGAAATCGAATCCTGCGGAGATCGGCACGCTGCTTCTCGAATTCGGAACGCTGTCGAAACTCACGCACAAGCCCGTGTACTTCGACAAGGCGAAGAACGCGGTCGTGCAGCTTTACAAACGCCGGTCGAAGATCGGTCTCGTCGGTGATGAGATCGACGTCGAGACCGGTCAGTGGACCAGCACGACGAGTCACGTCGGCGGCGGCATCGATTCGTACTACGAGTACCTGCTCAAATGCGCGCGTCTCTTCGACGACAAAGACTGTCTCGTGATGTGGCAGTCGAGCATTCGCGCGGTCAACAAATATCTCGCCGACGACACGAAGCACGGCTTCTGGTACGGCGAAGCGGACATGACGACCGGCAAGCGCACCGCGACACAGTTCGGCGCGTTGCACGCGTTCCTCCCCGCGGTCCTCGCACTCGGCGGCGACGTTCGTCGTGCCGAGAAACTCGAAGCCTCGTGTTTCAGGATGTGGCAGTTGCACGGCATCGAGCCGGAAGTCATCGACTACGACTCGATGAAAGTGCTGTATCCCGGTTATCCGCTTCGTCCGGAGATCATCGAATCGGCGTTCTACCTTCGGCGTTACACGAAGAACGACCGGTACCTCGCCATGGGCAGGACGTTCTTCGAGGCGATCGTCGCGAACTGCCGCACCGACGCCGGCTACACGACGATCAAGAATGTCGTCACCAGGGAGAAGGGCGATCTGATGCCGAGCTACTTCCTCGCCGAGACGCTCAAGTATTTCTATCTATTGTTCGCGGACGACGTTGCCTTCGACCCAGGCAACGTCGTCTTCAATACCGAGGCGCATCCGTTGCGGCGGACGTGGTAGTTATCTCTTGCGGAGTGCGTCGAGCTTTGCGATCTGTTCCGGCGTGAGCGAATTCTTGATGCGGATGAGCAGCGTCAGCTGCGCACGTTTGATCTCGCGCTCGAGGCTCATGACCTTGTCCGCCTGCTCGAGGACTTTCGCTTCGTCCACGGGTTCCTGCTGAAGGAGACGCGCCATTTTGCTCGTGTTCTCCTGCAGGTCCCATTGCGCGTCGATGAACTTCGCCTGCATCTTCTGAACTTCTGCCTTGATCACGCTCCTCTGCTTCTCGGTCAGCCCGAGCTCCTCGGAATGCGACATGACGAGGTCCGGCGGGGTGAGATAGCGGCCGATGGGATCGTTGTCCGGCGAAGGCGGTTGTTGCGACTTCGCAACGACCGGGATGAGCAGAAGAGCGACAAGAAGAATTCGTTTCATCGGGACACTCCTTTGGACGGCGGAAGCAGGTTGTTGGCGTCGGGGATCACCGGCGTCGTCGTGAGAATCTCGTCGCCGGTCGTGCGCAGAAGGAATCGGGTCGGAGGACGCCATGCCGCAACGGATTGCGCGATCACGCGATCGGATTCCGAGAAAGTCGTCGAGCGTGAGCGCACTCCGATGAGACCGAAGGCGGCCGCGGACAGGATCGCAAGCATCGCCGAGACCGCAAGCAATCGCGGCCGCGGAGCACGGCGGGCACGCGGCACATTGAATCGCGGCGCAATCCGCGCATCGTCGCCGCGCAGTTCCTGAAATTGCTTCCTGAGATCGTCGTCGTTCACCGGGCTCCCTCTCGATCGAGCAGTTCGTGGAGACGCTTCTTCGCGCGGTGGTAGTGCACGCGCGAAGTTCCGAGCGACGTACCGGCCACCAGCGCCGCTTCCTCGATCGTCATGTCGTGATAGAAAACCAGCTCGATCACTTCGCGTTGTTTGCGCGCCAGACGCGCGATCGCGCGCAGCAACACGGCAGACCGTTCCGAGTGAATCAGTTGATGCTCCGATGATTCACGGCCGTCATCGACGTGAGACGTGTCGCCGGCAATGAAGCGACGCTCCCATAGCCAGCGCGTGCGCCGATGGGCAGCAGCTGTCTTCCGAATCACCGCGAAAAGCCAGGTCTTCAATGTCGAGCGTCCTTCGAACCGCGCTCTTCCCTCGAAAATCTTCAGGTAGACGTCCTGCAGAACTTCTTCGGCATCATCGCGGTCCCGATCACAACATCCCATCGCCCAGGCGAAGCTGCACGGGTGCAGAGCCTCGAGCTTCGCTTCCCAATCGGCTCGATCCATCGTGCGCTCAGTCTCGGCGTTCTCTGGCTTTGTCGAGTCACGCTGCGTTTCATATGACAAGCGCTCGCTGTCATATGAATCTCCCGCTTCGCGCACTAAGCCCGCAAAGGAAGACGCCATGAAAAAAGTTCTCGTTGCCACCGTTTCCCTGATCGTGATGCTCCATTCTCCACTCGCACGCGCTCAAGACGCGAATCTGCCTGAGCCGGTGATGGTGGTCGCCAATGTGCTGCAACTGACCGAGTCGCAAGTGCAGGGTCTCGTCAAGATGATTCAGGATCGCGACGCGGCGATTCGTCCTCTCGTCGAGACGCTCCAGGCGGAACATGCGGCGCTCGCGACTCTGCTCGACACACCGGGCGCGGATCCAGCGAAAGTCGGGCAAGCCGTCCTCGACATCCACAACGGCGAGAAACACGTGTCGGAGATCGCACAAGGCGCGGCCGCCACGTTCGCGGCTACGCTGACGGATGAGCAGCGACAGCGAATGCAGTCAATCATCCAGGCAGCTCAGATCGCGCAGGTGCTCCCGGCGTTCAAGGCTCTCGGACTGATTTGACGAACGGGTACGCGAGCTGCCCGATGAGCGTCGCCGGCACACTCTCGCCGACGACGCCGAACCGCTGCGGCTGAACGCCGCGCGGCATGTAGAACGTGCCGAAAAGAATGTCGATCCAGGGGAACAGGCCCGCGAAGTTGCGATCGAGTCCTTCTTCCTGTGATGTGTGGTGCCATCGATGGAACACCGGGCTGGCGATCACGTAGCGCAGCGGGCCGAAGTTCCACCGCAGATTCGCATGCAGGAAGATCGCGTAGAACGCGAGGATCGGCGCGACCGCAGCCAGCGGCGCGCCGCGAAATCCCAGAAGGTAGAGCGGAATCACCTGGAAGACGCGGGTGAGAATCTCATTCACCGGATGCAACCGCGTCGCCGCCAGCCAGTCCACATCCTCGGCACTGTGATGAATCGCGTGGAACTTCCACAGCAACCGCGAATGAAACAGCCGATGCGACACATAACCGAGAAAATCGCCGATCACCAGCAACTCCAGGATCTGAATCGCGACCGGTTGTCGCGCGAACCACGGCGACGATTGCGCCTGTGATCCACGAGCGATCAACGCGATCGAGAAGAACACAGCGACGCCCGCGGCGGTCCTCGAGATCCACGGCGTGAAAAACCAGTAGGCGAAGTCGACGATCCGCTCTCGTCGCAGAAGTGTCTTGCGCGGAAGCGCCGCGCCGAGCCGCTCCAGCACGGCAAAGATCAGCGAAAGCGCGATCAGCCCGACGAGCAGCGGAACGATGCCGGGGATCTTCATCGATACGGATACGAAGGTAAACCCCTCGCCGCTGAACGTCCTACCGTTGTCTTACCCAAAATGCCGGTTTCGGCCGCAGATTGTGCGAACAATCGGTTCTCGTTGCCAGAGGGGGCGAGAAGCTGATCGGTGGGAACGGGCGAGGGCTGGCGCACGCCCCACCATCAGATGCGGTAGCCGAGCGGCGCGGTCGGTCGTGCGCTGCCGGGAGCGTTCAGGAATCGTATAGCGAACTGTGCGATCTTGATCTCGTCTCCCGCGCGCAACGGCCGCGCCGCCTCGAGTTTCTCGCCATTCACGTGCGTTCCGTTACGGCTGCCGAGGTCCTGGAGGACGGCGTCGTCGCCGGTGATGAGGATGGCGGCGTGGCGGCGCGAAACGGCCGCTGAATCGAGACGAATCTGCGCGTCGGGATCGCGTCCGATGACGTTCTTCCCTTCGCGCAGCGGAAACGCGACGCCGTTCACGACGAGAACGAACGGCATTTGCAGCGCGATCTCATCGCGCGCGTCCGCCGCGAACGCGTAACCGGCACCTCGCTCGGTGCGGATGACTTCTTCCCCATCGTCGCCGAGGGCGGCGCGGAGCTCGGCGATCAGATTCTTGATGTTCGCTTCCTGGACGAACACTTCGGGCCACAACGTGTCGTAGATCTCTTTCTTCGAAACGACCTTCGGCCGTTCCGCGACCAGCAGCACCAGAAGCTGAAATGCTTTGCCTGTCAGATGTTCCGGATTCTCGCCGCGCAGGAGCTGGCGCTCCGCGGAATCGAGCAGGAACTCTCCGAAGGTCACTCGCACGGCTCAATCCTATCGCGTGGTAATGTCCGGGCGCGTGTTTGGAACGGCGCTCGTGGTCGCAAATCTAATCCTTTTCAACGGAAAGATCTGGACGGGCGATGCGAGCAGGCGCTACGTTCAGGCCATCGCGATCGAGGGCAACCGCATCGTCGCGGCCGGCACCAACGAAGAAGTCACCGCCGCCGCGCCTTCGGGATCGAAACGCATCGATCTGCAGGGCCGTCTGGTCGTCCCCGGCTTCATCGACAATCACGTCCACTTCATCGACGGCGGCTTCGAGCTCTCGCGTGTCCAGCTGCGCGATGCCGCGTCTCCGCAGGAGTTTGCACGCCGCATCGGTGAATTCGCCAAACGCGCCGGCAAAGGCGCCTGGATCCTCGGCGGCGAGTGGGACGAGCAGTTGTGGAAGCCATACGCGTTGCCCACGCGGCAGATGATCGATGCCGCCACGCCGGACAACCCTGTCTTCGTCACGCGGCTCGACGGGCACATGTCGCTCGCGAACTCGGTCGCGCTCAAGCTCGCCGGAGTCACGCGCGACACGCCCGATCCCGCAGGCGGCACGATCGTCCGGGACAGCAGCGGCGAACCGACCGGACTGCTGAAAGATGCAGCGACGAATGCGGTCTATGCCGTCATTCCGAATCCGTCGACCGAGCAACGAATGGACGCCGCGCGGGCCGGACTGGCCGAAGCGATGAAGTTCGGCGTGACGGCGTTCTGCGATATGTCGGGTGGCGACGCATACGACGACCTCCGCGCGTATCAGCGCCTTGAAAAGGCCGGGCAACTCACCGCCCGCGTCTACCTGTTCACGCCGATCAGCCAGTACGAACGGCTCATGAATGCGAGCGTCGAGAAGTCATTCGGCAGCGACCGCCTCCGTATCGGCGGACTCAAAGGCTTCGCCGACGGTTCTCTCGGATCATCGACCGCGTGGTTCTCGCAGCCGTTCTTGAACGAGCCGGACAATCGAGGACTGGCGATGGAGCCAATGACGAACGGCGCCATGAAGCGCTGGGTCGCGGACGCGGATGCGCACAACCTTCAGGTCGCGATTCACGCGATCGGTGATCGCGCGAACGATGAAGTGCTGAAAATCTACGAGAGCCTGCCGCGCGACCGCCGCTTCCGCATCGAGCACGCACAACATCTCAATCCCGATCTGATCAAGCGATTCGCCGCCGATCACGTGATCGCGTCGATGCAGCCGTATCACGCGATCGACGACGGCCGGTGGGCGGAGTCGAAGATCGGTCATGAACGCGCGAAGTCGACGTATGCGTTCCGGTCGTTGATCGACGCCGGCGCGACGCTGACATTCGGCTCCGACTGGACCGTCGCACCGCTGAATCCGATCCTCGGGATTTACGCAGCGGTGACCCGCCGGACGATCGACGGAAAGAACCCGAACGGCTGGATCCCCGAGCAGAAGATCACCGTCGAAGAAGCGTTGCGCAGCTACACCGTGAACAACGCGTATGCCATGTTCCGCGAGAACGAGATCGGCAGAATCGCGCCGGGTATGCGCGCCGACCTCGCTGTGCTGTCCGACGATCTGTTCACGATCGCACCCGAGAAAATCGAGAACGTCCGAGTCGAAATCACGGTGTTCGACGGCGACGTGATTTATACCCGCTCGCGGTGATGCTTCTGTGTGGAGGCGGGCTTCAGCCCGCGATGTCGCTTGTTGGGCAGCCGGCGGGCTAAAGCCCGCCTCCACACAGAAGCGGTCCGAAGATCTATACTCTGCCGTCGGCGATGATTCGCGCCTAACCTCGGTCGGCCTTCTCCCAGCGAAGGCCCTTGTCGAGGCAAAGGGGGGCACACTCCCGGATCGGTATGACGGACCTTCGAGCCGCGGGCGGCGTTGCTGGGAAACTCCGTGTTGCGGCGTGAACGAAGGAGATCGTGATGCCGAAACAGAAAGACCTCAAGCGGATCGTCCGCTCCCGCATGCGGAAAACCGGCGAGTCGTATACCGCGGCGCGCCTTCACATCGTCAAGAAACCGGAACCCGCGCCTGCGCTCGCCAGGACCGCGGGCATGAGCGACGCATCGGTCAAGAAGGCGACCGGAAAAACCTGGGCCGCCTGGGTCAAGTTGCTCGATGCTGCGAATGCTGCTGACAAACCGCACCGTGAAATCGTGCGGCACGTTTCATCGACGGGCACGCCCGACTGGTGGTCGCAGATGGTCACCGTCGGTTACGAGCGAATTCGCGGATTGCGCGACCGCGGTCAGCGCCGCGGTGGTGGCTACGAAGCGACCAAGAGCCGGACGTTCGCGGTGCCCGTCTCGAAATTGTTCGACGCGTTTGCCAAGCCGCGCACCCGTGCGAAGTGGCTGCCCGGCAAGATCAAAGTGCGGACCGCGAATCCGCACAAGACCATGAGACTGCAGATGGATGACGGCACGCTCGTCGCCATCGGCTTTCTGCCGAAGGGCGCCAGCAAGAGTGCCGTCGCGGTTCAGCACTCGAAGCTCGCCGACAAAGCGAGCGCCGTGAAAGTGAAGGAGTGGTGGGCCGCGCGCTTCGACGCGCTGGCCACGATGTTCACTTAGGCTTTCGATCGAGCGTCGTCCGCAGTCCTTCCAATATGTCGATCGGGACCGGGAAGATGATCGTGGTGTTCTTCTCGACACCAATCTCGGTCAGCGTCTGCAGGTAACGCAACTGCAGCGCCCCGGTCTCGCTCGACAACACTTTCGCCGCTTCCGACAATCGCTGCGACGCGGCGAATTCGCCTTCCGCGTGAATCAGTTTCGCGCGCTTCTCGCGTTCGGCCTCGGCCTGCTTGGCCATCGCGCGCAGCATCGACTCGGGCAGATCGACCTGCTTGACCTCGACGTTCGTCACTTTCACGCCCCACGGCTCGGTGTGTTGATCGAGGATGGTCTGGATGCGCGCGTTCAGCGCATCGCGATGCGCGAGCAGATCGTCGAGCTCCACTTCGCCGAGGACCGAGCGGAGTGTCGTTTGAGCGAACTGGGAAGTCTGATAGCGGTAGTCGAACACCTCGACCACGGCGCGACGCGGGTCAGTGACTCGAAGGAACACAACCGCGTTCACCTTCAGCGTGACGTTGTCGCGGGTGATGATGTCCTGCGGCGGGACTTCGAACGCTTCCTGACGCAGTGAGATGCGCACGATCCGATCGATCGGCGCGAAAACGAGGAACAGACCGGGACCCTTTGCGGCGCCCAGGAGGCGGCCGAGCCGGAAGATGACACCACGCTCGTATTCAGGAAGGATCTTGATCGAGCTGAAAAGGTAAATCCCGACGACGACAATGGCGATGACAACTCCGACACTCATATAGATCTCCTTGAGGGCTGAGGGATGAGGGATGAATCGTGCGATTCAGATCATCCCTCAGCCCTCATCCCGCGTCTTCCGTTTTCGATATTTTGGCGATTCAGGAGCGGGCGCGCTGTCCCGAATGTACTCCGCAATCGGCGCGGGGACATTGCGCTCGAGCTGATCGACGCTTCGGAACGTGATGCCGCCCTCGAAGCGCCACTCGTGTTTGGGCCGATAAACGCCGATGTCATGGACGCGCGCACCGACGACGAACCGCAGCACGCCGCGACGATAATCGAACGCCCGGCCATTGCGTGTATGAATCGCGGCATCGATTCGATACGAGCCGGCCACGAGATCGAGCGACGGCATCACAAATCGCACGCGGCCATTCGTCTCAAGCCGCCTCGGCAGGAGACCTTCGAGATCCGTATTCGTTCCGTACACGCAGGTTCCGTCCGCGTGATAAATGCCGACGCCGAAGACGAAATCGTCCTGCGGCACGCGCACTTCGACATCCATCTCCACTGCCACGGATGAACCGGCGCCGAGCGCGACGAGCTCATGGCCTTCGGAATCGACGAGCGAAACGCGCTTGAGGATGACTTCTCCCGAGC
>DASVHS010000545.1:0-1983 GCA_036382495.1 Thermoanaerobaculia bacterium
ATCGGCGTTTGCACGTACGCGGAGATCTGCGGACTCGGACCGTCGCAGGTCGCCGGCGCGGTCGGCTTTGGCGGCGGATTGTGGGAAAGCGCGATCGTCCGCTTCCATCCGACCGGCAAGGTGAACGTCATGGTCGGAATCTCGCCGCACGGCCAGGGCGAGGAGACAACGTTCGCGCAGATCGTGGCGAATGAGCTCGGCGTCGGCGTCGACGATGTCGAGATCACGCACGGCGACACCGCCCAGACTCCGATGGGATGGGGCACGTACGGAAGCCGCGGGACGGCGGTGGGAAGCGGGGCGATGATGGGCGCGATCAAGAAGATCAAGGACAAGGCCAAGACGCTCACTGCGCACCTGCTCGAAGCGTCCGTCGACGACATCGATTACGCCGACGGAAAGTTTTTCGTCAAAGGCTCGCCCGACAAATTCAAGACGATCCAGGACATCGCTCTGATGGCGAACCTCGCGCACAACATGCCGAAGGGACTCGAACCGGGACTGGAGGCGTCGTCGTTCTTCGACCCGCCGAACTTCGTCTATCCCTTCGGCGCGCACATCGCCGTGGTGATGGTCGACGCCGAGACCGGCGAGATCAAGCTGGAGCGATACATCGCCGTCGACGACTGCGGCAGAGTCATCAACCCGATGATCGTCGAAGGACAGATTCACGGTGGCATCGCACAGGGAGTCGGTCAGGCGTTGTGGGAGGGTGCGGTCTACGACGACAACGGGCAGCTGCTTTCCGGCTCGCTCATGGACTACGCACTTCCGAAAGCGTCGTACTTCCCGACCTTCGAGCTCGGCATGACCGAGACTCCGACGAACGTCAATCCCCTCGGCGTGAAAGGCATCGGCGAAACGGGAACGATCGCGTCGACACCGGCGGTGTACAACGCGGTCGCCGACGCGCTGGCGCCACTCGGCGTCAAGACAATCAATATGCCGCTCACTCCGGAGAGGGTATGGCGCGCGATCCAGGAAGCGAGGAGCTGACATGTTCCCGGCCTCATTCGATTACCACCGTCCGAAGACAATCCAGGAAGCGGTCAAGCTGCTGCGCGATGTGAAGGGCAGCCGAGTTCTCGCCGGCGGCCACAGTCTGCTGCCGGCGATGAAACTCCGCCTGGCCTCCCCTGCTGCGCTCATCGACATCAGCCGCATCAAGGAGCTCAGCGGAATCGACTCGACGAAAGACGGTCTGCGGATCGGCGCGCTCACGACGCATGCCGCGATCGCCGATTCGGAGACGGTGCGCAGGAATTGTCCCGTGCTCGCCGAGACGGCCGCGCACATCGGCGATCAGCAGGTCAGGAACCGCGGCACGATCGGCGGCTCGATCGCGCACGCCGATCCGGCGGCCGACTATCCGACGGTCATGCTGCTGCTCGACGCGAAAATCATCGCCGTCAACGGCAAGGACCGCGAGATCAACGCGGAGAAGTTTTTCGTCGACCTGTTCACGACGTCGCTGAAGCCGGGCGAGATTCTGGCTTCGATCGTGATCCCGAAGCTCGATGCCGGCGCATCGGCCGTCTATCTCAAGCATCGCCATCCTGCCTCGGCGTTCGCGGTCGTTGGCGTCGCCGCGATGATCCGAGTGAAAGACGGCAAGTGTGCGGACGTGCGCATCGCGGTGGGCGGCGTGACCGCTGTCGCCGTGCGTGCGAAGTCGGCGGAGCGCGCGCTCGCCGGTCAGGCGCCCACCGCGGCGAACATCGAGAAAGCAGCGGCGGCGGTCGCAGACGCTCTGAAGGATCCGATCGGCGATTCCTACGCGTCGGGCGAGTTCCGCGTGCACCTCGCGAGCGTCATGACGAAAAGGGCATTGATGCAGGTGGCCAAGTCATCCTGAGCGCCGTCTTCGCCGCTCAGGATGACAGTGATCTAATCCACTCTCATGTTCGGCTCGATCGATGAGCTTCAGGAAGCGCTTCGCGGGAAGCGCTACTTCGCAAGCCGTGGGCTGGCGACGACGATGTT
>DASVHS010000546.1:0-2468 GCA_036382495.1 Thermoanaerobaculia bacterium
TCCTCCGCTGGACGGGATCGAATTACTTCGTGACCGCGCTGTCGATCGGCGGCATTGTCTGCATCGCTTCGTCGAACGGCGGCACAACATCGCAAGACTTGAAGACCGGGTTCCTTGTCGGCGCGACGCCGAAGGCGCAGCAGGTCGCCATCCTCATCGGTGCATTGGCGTCAGCGCTGATGCTCGGGCCGATTCTTCTCGCACTCAATCGCGCCGGTTCCGTGTATCTCCCCGTAGGCAAACCGCTGCCGAGCGGCTTCGCTGCCGGCTCCGCAAATCCGAACGAACACGTCGACATCTCGAAACTGCAGGCACGCGAGTCCGTACCGACACCGCAGGCCAACGGCGATACAAAGACGTACTTCGTGTGGCATCGCCAGGATCCATCCGGCGGCAACGCGCAGAAATATCTTGTCGACGAAAACGGACACCTCGCGTACTTCGTCGATCCGGGCATCAACGGCGCGTACAAGACGCTACCCAGCGGCGAAAAGATCAGCGCGAAATTCGACGCGCCGAAAGCGACGCTGATGTCCTACATCATCAAAGGCATTCTCGGCGGGAAGCTGCCGTGGGGACTGGTCATCCTCGGCGCGATGATCGCGATCGTGCTGGAGATGTCCGGTATCCCTTCACTTGCGTTCGCCGTCGGCGTCTATCTGCCGCTCTCCTCATCGTCGCCGATTTTCATCGGCGGAATGGTGCGATGGTTCGTCGATCGATGGATCGCGAAGAAGTTCCACGGAAAAAATCTCAGCGAGGATCAGCTGGTCGCCGAAGGAGACAAGAGTCCCGGTGTGCTGATGGCTTCCGGCTACATCGCGGGCGGCGCGATCGCCGGCATCATCATCGCGTTCCTGGCCGGCGTCGACAAGATGAAGCCGCTGAACGACTGGATCGAGGCGATGTCGAAGGGGAATCCGTTTTATTCGGGCGGCACCGCGGACGTTCTCGCGTTGATTCCGTTTGTGATCCTCATCATTCTTCTGTACTTAACAGGACGGGAGACGATCCTCGCGCACCGGGAAGCGAATCCGTAACGCGAAATAGGGACCTTCGGCGAGTATCCTGTCGTGAAGGTCCATGTACGAGTTTTGTCTCGGCGTCATCGTGCTCGCGGTGGGGACGATTGTGCTCGTCCGCCTCTCGACATTTCAGCGCCTGATTCAACAGCTCCGGAGTGACCTCGATGCGACGCGTGCGGAGCTCACCGCGTTCAAGCGCGAAGCACGCGGACGCGGCGATGTCGCGCAGCCTGCCGCCCAACCGGCTCCGGTCGTAACGACTGCTCCGCCTGTCGTCCCGCCTTCGCCGGCAGTCGTCACAGCGCCGCCGATCGTCGCTGCCTCGCTGCCCCCACCACGCCCACCCACCCCGCCGCCCGCCGCCCCGCCGCCCATCGCACCACGGCCGTCTGAGACGCCGCCGGCGTTCGTGCCACCACCACCGCCGCCACGTCCGGCAAAGGTGAAGCCCGCGTTCGACTGGGAGAGTCTCGTCGGCGTGAAGCTGTTCTCATGGATCGCCGGCGTCGCGCTCGTTCTGGCGGCGGTGTTCTTCCTCAAGTACTCGGTTGAGCACGGCTGGCTCAGCCCGACGATTCGCGCGACGCTGGGCATCATCACAGGCGTCACGCTGCTCGTCGTGTGCGAGTTGAAGGTTGCCCGCGGTTATGAAACGACCGCGAATTCGTTGCACGGCGCGGGCATCGCCATCTTGTACGCGACGCTTTTCGCGACACATGCGTTGTGGCATCTTCTGCCGGCCGGCGTCGTGTTCGCGTTGATGCTCGTCGTCACCGCCGTCGCGGTCATGTTGTCGATCCGCCGCGACTCCGTGTTCATCGCCATCCTCGGATTGATGGGCGGCTTCGCGACACCGGCGCTGCTGTCGACAGGTGAGAACCGTCCGGTCGGACTCTTCTCATATCTGCTGCTGCTGAATGCCGGCCTGGCCTGGGTCGCGTTTCGAAAAGGCTGGCCGCTGCTCACCGCGGGCAGTCTCGTCTTCACAGTCCTCTATCAATGGGCATGGGTCGGCAAGTTCCTGACCGCGTCGCAGCTGCCGCTGGCCGCGGCGATCTTCGCGGTGTTCGCGATCGCCGGCTCGAGCGCGTTGTGGCTGCGAGGAGGGCTCGGCTCGCGATCGTCGCCGGAGTTCAAGCACGTCGCGCTCACCAGCGCGATCCTGCCGCTCGCGTTCGCGGTGTTCGGGTCGGCCGTTCCTGCGTATGGCGCGAGGTACAACGTGCTCTTCGCGTTCCTGCTGCTGATGACTGCGGGACTCGCCGTCGTCGCGACCATGCGCGGTCCCGACTGGTTGCACGCGCTCGGCGGGGTCGCGACCGTGCTCACCTTTGTCATCTGGTCGTCCGTGTCGTACACACATGGCGCGTGGCCGGCGATTCTGGCGTGGGTCTCCGTCTTCGTGGTGCTGTATCTCGCAGCGGGCTGGCGGCTCGCCGGGCC
>DASVHS010000547.1:0-6705 GCA_036382495.1 Thermoanaerobaculia bacterium
TTGCGAAAGCAGAACGGGATTCGGGAGCTTGCGTCCGAAACGGATCGCACGACGGATGATGCGTCGCAGCACGTAACCGCGGCCTTCATTCGATGGGATGACGCCGTCGCTGATGAGAAATGCCGACGCGCGTGAGTGATCGCAGAGCACGCGCACCGCGGTATCGAGCTCGTCATCCATCCTGCCGCCGTAACGATGGCCGCTGCGATCGGCGATGGTCGTCATGATCGGCTTGAACAGATCAATGTCGTAGTTCGTCGATGCTTTCTGCAGGATGCTGGCGATGCGCTCGAGGCCCATGCCGGTGTCGACCGATGGCGCCGGCAGCGGCGTGAGCTTGCCGCTCGAGTCGCGGTCGTACTGCATGAACACGAGGTTCCAGATCTCCATCGTGTCGTCGCCCGGACCGTTCACGAGCCCGGCGACGTTCTTCGACATGTCGTCGCCGCGGAAGTAGTGAATTTCCGAACACGGACCGCATGGACCGGTGTCGCCCATCGACCAGAAGTTGTCTTTCCTGCCGAACTTCAGGACGCGGTCAGGCGATGCGCCCGCGTTGATCCACAGATTCACCGCTTCGTCGTCGGCAGGAACGCTGTCATCGCCTTCGAACACGGTGAACCACAGACGGCTCACATCGAGACCGTAGCCGTCGACGAGGAGCTCCCACGCGTACTTGATCGCGTCGGCCTTGAAGTAGTCGCCGAACGAGAAGTTGCCGAGCATCTCGAAGAACGTGTGATGGCGCGCCGTGCGGCCGACGTTCTCGAGATCGTTGTGCTTGCCGCCGGCCCGCACGCACTTCTGCGATGACGTCGCTCTCGTGTAGTCGCGCTGCTCGCGCCCGAGGAAGACGTCTTTGAACTGGTTCATGCCGGCGTTGGTGAAGAGCAGCGTCGGATCGCCCGCGGGGACGAGCGATGAGCTGGGAACGCGGCGATGTTTTTTGGATTCGAAGTACGCGAGGAACTTCTCGCGGGTCTGGCTAGTCGTCAGCAACCGGGGTCTCCTTGACCACGCTCCTGACGAGCGCGGCGTCGTAGCCCTGCTTCAACAAATACCCGATCAGATTGTTTCGTCCGACCGGCGTATCGAGGTAAGCCTCACCGTGACGCAGGACCAGCATCCGCTTACGCTTCTCGTGAAGGGCGCGGATGTCGTGACGCTCACGCTCCTCGTCGTTGTTCTCGCGGACGGCGCTGGCAGCCGTCTCCCGATCGACGCCTGCGGCCTGCAGCTCGTGCTCGATCTTGCGCGGGCCGACCTTCTTGAGCATCCGCGTCCGGACATATGCGCCGGCGAAACGTTCGTCGTCGAGCCACTTCTCGTCGCGGAGGCGGCCGATGGTCTGCGTGATGTCGTCGCGATCGAATTTCTTCGCGGTGAGTTTGCGCCGAAGCTCACCTTCGCTGTTGAACCTGTAGTTCAGGATGCGAAGAGCTGCGAGATAGCAATCGTCGGACAGATCGACCTACGTTTGGTTCGAAAAATCGAACGGCGAATCCTCGCTGAACGGATCGTTCGCGTCTTTCCCGCCGGCAACGCTGAGCTTCGACTCCATCTCTTCGCGCGAGATGTCGGACGTCGATTGAATGCCCTGCAGCTTGAGGCGGAACTCGTCGGGGTTCGACGCGCGGCGGAGCGCTTCGTCGAGCGTGATGAGGCCGTTCTTGTACAGCATGAACAGCGACTGATCGAACGTCTGCATGCCGTACTGCGACGTGCCCTGCGCGATCGCGTCCTTGATCAGCTTCGTCTTGTCCTTGTTCTCGATGCAATCGCGGATATACGCGGTCGAGATGAGAACTTCGGCGGCCGGCACGCGGCCGAGGCCGTCGGCGCGCGGGAGAAGCCGCAGCGAGACGACGGCTTTGAGCACCGCGGCGAGTTGCAGGCGAATCTGCTTCTGCTGATGCGGCGGGAAGACGGAGATGATGCGGTTGACCGTCTCGGTCGCGTCCATCGTGTGCAGCGTCGAAAAGACGAGGTGGCCGGTTTCCGCCGCGGTCAATGCGGTCTCGATCGTTTCGTAGTCGCGCATTTCGCCGACGAGGATGACGTCGGGATCCTGACGCAGTGCCGATCGCAGCGCCTGCGAGAACGACTTCGTGTCGACTTCGACCTCGCGCTGGTTGACGATCGACTTCTTGTCGCGGTGGAGGAACTCGATCGGATCCTCGACCGTCATGATGTGTTCCGTGCGATGCGAGTTGATGAAGTCGACCATCGCCGCGAGCGTCGTCGACTTGCCGGAGCCGGTCGTGCCGGTGCAGAGGATCAGACCGCGCGTTTCGCTGGCGATCTTTTCGAGAACCGTCGGCAGCATCAGCTCGCGGATCGACAGAATCTTGACGGGAATGACGCGGAGAACCATACCCACCGTGCCGCGCTGCTGAAAGATGTTGCAGCGGAAACGGCCCAGGCCAGGCACCGAGTACGCGATGTCGATCTCGTAGTTGTTCTTGAATTTTTCCTTCTGGCGTGAGGACATGATCGAGAATGCCATCGCGATCGTGTCTTCCTGCATGAGTCGCTTGAGCTCGACGAGCGGAACCAGATCACCGTCCACGCGGATGACGGGATGCGAGCCTACTTTGATGTGAAGGTCCGAAGCGCGCCGCTCGGCGGCAATTTTCAGCAAATCATTGATGTGCAAGGGTCACCTCGCTCCGATCGATCAATTCTACACTTAGTTGAACAGGCAGGCAGAACTCCTTATGCACGAAGACCTTCCACTGAAATACGTCGTTGAGATCCCCAGCGGGCGCCGAGAGACCGACTCGATGCCGCTCGTCGTCGTGATGCACGGCCGCGGGGCCGACGCGAACGACCTCGCCGACATCGCCCCGATGATCGACGGGCCTTCGGGCTATCGCTTCGTGTTTCCGAACGCGCCGAACGCGTGGGAGGCGGCGCCCGGGATGACGTTCGGCTTCACCTGGTTCAACGGGCTGCCACCCGATGCGGCGTCGCTCCGCGCGGCGCGAAATCGCATCACAGAGTTTCTCGACGCCGCGCTGAAGCACTTCCCCACTCCGCCAGGCAAGGTCGTCCTCTCCGGCTTCTCACAGGGCGCGTTGATGGCGCTCGACGTCGGACTGCGTCGCGACGATCTCGCCGGAATCGTCGTGATGAGCGGCGCACTCGACGAGCGTGAGCTGCCCGATCTCAGCGCTCGCAAGAATCAGCGCGTACTGATCGTTCACGGCACCGCGGACGAGATGATCAACGTCAACCTGGCCCGTCGCGCGCGCCGCGTTCTCGAGAATCACGGCCTCAACCCCGAGTATCACGAGTTTGCGATGGGCCATCACGTCACTCCGGAATCGATGGCTGTCGTCAGCGAGTTCATCCGCAGATGTCTGGAATGAACGTGGCCTCACGATTGCTATCTCAACCACTGGGATGACTACAAATAATCGCGCGATTTCTCTCGCCGGGCTGCTGCTGGCCCTCGTAGTCACCCCACGGGCCGGGGCAACGCTCACCAAGGCCGCCACCTTCGACGAGAAAGTGGCGAACTCAGCCGCAATCGTCCTCGGACACGTCGTGAAGAAGGACACGAGGTGGGATGACCAGCATCGCTGGATCCTGACCTACACGACGTTCAAGATCGAGAAGAGCTACAAAGGCCTCGACGGGCAGCAGGAGATCACCGTCGTGACTCCAGGCGGCCAGGTTGGCACAGTCATTCAGGACACGTCCGGCGTGCCCGATTTCGTGGAAGGCAGCGACCGGGTCGTGTTCGTCCGCAACAGCAGCGCCGGCCCGACGGTCCTCTACTTCGATCAGGGTGCGTACGACGTTGCGAAGAGCGGCAGCGAGCGCATCATCCAGCCGGTCGCAAGCGATGCGGTGCTGCTCGACACGCAGCGCGGCATGGCGGTCGCGCCGGAAGAGCCCCGGACGCTGCAGCAGTTCGAGCGCGCCGTCCAGGATTCGCAACGCCGCGCGACGTTCAATCGCATGGAGATGATCCGGCGACAGCAGAGGGTGCAGCAGCCGTCGATCAGCACCACACTGGCCCGCTACAAATACCTGATCGTTCTTGCCCTCCTCGGCATCGCCGTCGCGAGCTGGCATTTGCTCCGGCGCTGAATCTGCGGTCACGCGTCGGCACCGCTCTTGAGTGTGCTTTGATCGATGGCAGACGCAGATCCTGTCGTTGCCCAGGCCGCACTCGATCGCGCGACTGAGGAAAAGAATCTCCTCCTCGTCTATCAACCGATCCACGAAGCGCGGACCCGGAAAGTGTTTGCAGCGGAGGCATTGCTGCGCCAGCGGCGTCAATCCGGCGAGATCCGCGAAGCCTCAGCGATCACCGAGGCTGCGGAAGATGGGCCGGAGTTGTTCGCGCTCGATTCGTGGGCGCTGCGCACCGCGTATTCGGATGCAGCGCACTGGCAGATGCACGGCGCGCCCGATGTCCGGATCAACGTGAACCTCTCGCCGCGCGAGTTTCAGGAGCGGGACGTTTACACGCGTCTGCAGAAACTCGTCGCCGGCTTCGGGATCGATCCGCACAAGATCAATCTCGAGATCACCGAAATCTCGCAGATCGAGAAACCGGAAGAGACGGTGGAAGTGCTCGACGAGTTGAAAAAGCTCGGCATTCAGCTGTGGCTCGACGACTTCGGTACCGGGCATTCGTCGATCACTCATCTGCAGCGGTTTCCGGTCGACGGCCTGAAGATCTCCGGTGAGTTCGTCAAAGGCATCGCACACGACAAACGCAGCCGCGAAATCACTCGCGCTCTGGTCGGGCTCGCACACAGCATCGGAATCAAGGTCGTCGCGGAAGGGATCGAGAAGCAGGATCAGCTCGACCTGTTACTGAGCTGGGACTGCGATTACATCCAGGGCTTTCTTTTCTCAAAGCCGATGCCGTGCGATGAGTTCGAGCATCTGATCGGCGTGTCCTGATCAGACGATCTTCTGCGTTTCCGGCTTTTCGTCTTCGGGAGCGTGCTCGTCGCGGCGTCGATCGAGGTCCTTCATCACGGCCTTCTTGAACATGTCCGCACCGCCGAGCGCGATCATCTCTTCGATGTAATCGGCGATCTCGATGTTCTCGATGCGCATGCGCACCGTTTCGAACACGCTCGGTATGTGACCCGGTATCTGCACGTGATGGAGTCCGCCGCTGTAGGCGAGCAGCATGCGTCCTTGCTTCACCGCCAGGAGGATGTCGGCGATGCCGCCGCGCACGGTCATCGGCTTGCCGTTCACGTCGAGACCGTTCGCGCGCTTCATCCGCCCTTCCGGCGCGATGATGACCATCGAGTGCGGATCGATCTGCTGCAGCACGGCGAACCAGGTGTCGTCGCGCTCGCGCGTGATCGCGATGACGTGGTGCGCGACGAACCTGAAGATCAACCCCACCAGCGGCCGGCCGGTCGTCTTGTCCGCGGCGGGGACCACGCCGTGCGCGGCCAGACGCCAGATGAAGCGGTTCGGAACGCCGCCGAGGAACACGGGCTCGAAAAGGCTGGTGTGGTTGAGAAATACGACGAGGCGCAGGTCGCCCCACGGATCTTTCGGTGTCGGTCCGATGAATGCGAAATCGTGTCGATAGAAAAGCCGGCTCACGTATCTGAGGAACGTGAGCATGCTGAAGACGAGTGTCGTTCGGAGAAACCCCACGGCCGGACAGCCTACGAAACGGGACGCGCGCGCGTCAAACTTGTCATTCTGGAGCCGCGAAGACGGCGAAGAATCTGGGAGGGGGCGCATTCTCCGCCGCCCAGATCCCTCGCCGTCTTCGCGGCTCAGGATGACGAAAGAGTCAAAAACGTCTTCGCGAACGCAGGACCCTTCCCCTCGTCTTCGTGTTTGAAGAAGACGTAGGCCGCGGACCAGTTCTGCTGCTGCACGCGCTTCGCCCATTGCGCGATCTCGCCGTCCGCATACTCCGTACGACGAAGGCGCAGGTAACCCCACGACGCGGTCGACATCGTCAGCGCGGAGGGATCGGCCACTTCATCCGTGTCCGCCGCGCAGATCGCCGCGTCATGTTCGCGCAGCAGGCCGAAGACTTCATCGTCGAACCACGTCGGGTGACGGAACTCGAACGCGACCGGATGCGCGGGGAGGATGCGCAGGAAGTCGCGCAACTTCGCCGCATCTTTCTTCGCGAACGGCGGCAGCTGGAACAACACCGGTCCGAGCTTCGGCCCGAGCTCCGCCGCGGCCTCGAAGAAAAAGCGGACGTCATCCTCTGCGCCGGCGAGCCGCTTCTGATGGGTGATCCGCTGCGGCGACTTCAACACGAACACGAACTTCTCCGGAACTTCGGTCGCCCACTTCGCGACCGTCTTCGCCTCCGGCATCCGATAGAACGTGTTGTTGATCTCGACGGTATCGAATTGCGTCGCGTAGAACGGCAGCATCTTCGCGGCGGGAAGGTCGTCCGGATAGAACGTCCCCTTCCATTCCTTGTAGCTGTAACCGCTCGTTCCAACGAGCACGCGCATGGCGCGGCAGTCTACACGCTGATCAGACCGTTGCTATTTTTGATGTTTGCCGCAGAAATACGTCGTGCGGCCGAACACGACCGAGCGCTGGATCGCACCACCGCATCGCGGACATCGATCGCCTTCCTCGCGGTGATGAATGAGGAAGCGCGGAGGGTAACCGGCGTGACGCATCTTGCGCGCGATCACTTCGCGGAGAATGCGCCGCATCGCCGTGAAGATCGCTTTCACT
>DASVHS010000548.1:0-9939 GCA_036382495.1 Thermoanaerobaculia bacterium
ATCCGATCGATGCGGCGACGGAGATCGCAGTCCGCGAAGTCACCGGCTTCCTCAGCGACAACGATTTGATCGACCAGGTCGTCTTCGCATGTTTCGGTGAGGACGTGTTTCGGGCGTACGAACGGATGCTGGCGCTCTGAGACAACGAGTTTCGTTCCTGTTCGGTCGCGTGTCCAACTCTGCGTAATGGGGGAGAACACCATGCGCAGATTCATTCCTGTATTTCTGATCCTCGCGCTGATCGCTTGCGCGAAACAGTACAAGAGCACGGCGAAGTTGGCGGTCGACGAGCAATCGTCAGCTGGTGCGAGCGCGATGAATGTTGCGTCGTTGCCTCCGCCACCGCAGCGCGAGGCGTTGCAGCGCATGATCATCCGCAGCGCCAACATCTCGATGATCGTCGACGACACGGCCGGCTCGATCGACAAGATCACCGCGGCCGCCGAGTCGGTCGGCGGCTACGTCAGCGATTCGAAAGTGTGGCGCGACGGCGAACAGCTTCGCGGCTCGATCACGCTGCGCGTTCCGACCGATCGCCTTTCCGCCGCTCTGGCCGTCGTCCGCAAACTCGCGGTGCGCATCAACAGCGAGACGATCGGCAGTCAGGACGCGACGCAGGAGTACGTCGACCTGGAGTCGCAACTGCGCAACCTCGAAGTGACGGAAGTCGAGTTGCGCCAGTTGATGACAACGATCCGCCAGAACTCGAAGAAAGCGTCCGAGGTGCTGGAGATTTATCAGCAGCTGAGCACGATCCGGTCGCAGATCGAGCAGATCAGAGGGCGCATGCGCTACTTGAGCCAGATGACTTCGTTCGCGTCGATGCAGATCGACCTCGTTCCGAACGCGCTGGCGAAGCCCGTCGTCGAACCGGGATGGCAGCCGCTCGTCATCGTGAAGGATGCCTCGCGCTCGCTCGTGGGAGCACTGCAGACGTTCGCCGCCGCCGCGATCTGGCTCGGCATCTACGTCCTGCCGATCCTCCTGATCCTCGCGTTCATCGCGTTCGGTGCGTGGAGAGTTATAACTGTCACGTGGAAAACGAGAAGGTCACCGAGTTTGTAAATTACTTCGAGCGGATCCGCGAGCGGACGATGCGCGTCGCCGCGGTTGTGCCGCCGGAGAAGATCGACTGGACGTACCGCGAGGGCAAATTCACCCTCGGCGATCTTCTCCGGCACCTCGGCGCGATCGAGCGATGGATGTTCGCCGAGAACGCGCAGCGCAGGCCGAGCCGCTATCCCGGCCACGGACGCGAGCTCGCCGGCGACTACGACGCGATCATCGACTACATGAAGCGCATGCATGAAGAGTCGATGGCCATCTTCCGGTCACTCACCGACAACGATCTCGAGCAGAAATGCATGACGCCCGGCGGAGTCGAGCTGCGAATCGGGAAGTGGCTGCGGTCGATGGTCGAGCACGAAGTGCATCACCGCGGACAGATTTATCTCTACCTGGCGATGCTGGAGATCCCGACGCCGCCGTTGTATGGACTGACCGAAGAAGAGGTGAAGCGGCGTTCTAGCGGACCGCGCGACGCTTCGACTGCGGCGCCTTCACAGTCGTCGTGAACGTGCGGCCGCCGTTGCGCGGGAACTCGATCGTGACCGAGCGGCTGCCGAACGGGATCGTCAGGTGGATGGTTCCCGTTGCTCCGTTCGTGGGATCCGCGGCGCTGACCTGCAGGTTGTTTCCGCTCGGCGTGACGTAAACGACCGCCGGCGCATCGGCCTGAAACCCGTCGACCGATCCGGCCGTGAAAAACGCGATGCCGAGCGCGTTGTCGCGATTGTTGCGAACGGCGGCGACTGTGGCGTTGTCCGCCCGAATCGAAATCGGGTTCGATGCCGCCCAGTTGCGCATCTCCGTCGCGCTGACGTTCGGGACGATCGCGTATTCGGCGGCGGTGTTTACCGGAGACATGCCGTGATCGAACCACAGTGTCAGGAACGTCGCGGAGTACGGCGTCGTGTCGGATTCCGCGCCGAGTTGCGCCCACGTGCCCGTGCCCGTCTCGCGCTTCGTCGAAGGATTGCCCGCGGGGAAGTAGTAGCCGACGTTGTCCGCCTGCATCCAGTTGCTGCCTGTCGTCAGCGGCGCGCTCGTCGGCCACTGGTTGACGATCGTCTCGACGCGGTTCGGCGAGCCGTCGGTAATGCTGCTCGTGAGAAACACGATCGCGTCATCGAAGAAGAACCACGACTTCTTCGCCGTCAGCGTCGAGTTCAGCGGCGCGACGTCCATCATCGAAACGCCGTTGCGTCCGTCGCCAGTGCCACCGGCAATCGTGCGCAATCCGAAGCCGTACGTTGCATCGGCCGCGCTCGGCGACTGCTCGACCGTGATGCCCGGCAGGCGCGTCCAGTCGAGCGCCGGCCACACATCGCTGCCGAAGTACTCGGTCCCGTTCATCGAAAGAAAGAATCGTCCGTCCGACTGACGAGATCCCAGAACGTTTTCGCCGTTCGTGTTCTCGCCGGTCTTTGTGCGGATCGATGACATCTTGATCGACGCGAACCAATCCGGACGCCGATGAACGGTGTAATCGGATTCGTAGTAATGCCGATGACCGGCCGGCCATGACGCAACCACGTTCGATCGCTCGACCATCGTCGCCGCGCCGGCAAGCTCCGTCGGCAATCCCCACGTCCACGACTGCAACATGCGCGAAGCCGCAGCGCGAATCTCCGCGGCGCGCGGCGAATCGAATTGCGCCGACTGCACGAGCGCGGCGATGCCGTTGAATCCCGTCGTCGACCGCCGCGCCACTTCGCGGCTGATCACCGAGACGTCGAAGTAGTTTCCGTACAGTGACCACGCCACGCCGTCGGCGATGTAGTCGCTGAACGCGCCGAGCGAATCCTGCGGAAGCGCGAACGCCGTCCCGCGCGTGATCATCGCGTACCTGGAGACGTCATTCGCGAACGAACCGCCATAACCGCCGGTGTAGAGCTGCGCGCCATGCTGATGAAACGAGCGGTCGCTCTGGATCCCATCGGCAATCGATGGCAGCGCCACTCCAGCCATCGCGTCGCGCACCTGCGCGAGCATCGTCGGGTCATCTTTCAGCAGGCCGAGGCAGAGGTGAGTGAACGACGACCAGACGAGGTTCTCGCCGACCGGGACCGGCCCGACAATTCCGCGCGCCGCCGGCGAGCTGCCGATCCGCAGCGTCATGTCGCGTACGAGGTCGTCGTACGTCGCCTGCGTCACATCGCCGCGCATCATCACGAGCGTCGGACCGAGGTCGAGTGGGATGCCGAGGGTCCAGAACCACCAGTTGCCGGTGGGGAAGCGCGTGGGACCGTAGAAGTTGTTCACGTAGCGAAGCGAGGATTCGATCTCGACGAGCAACTGCGGATCGCGATAGAACGCCTGGCCCGGTGTGCGATACGCCTTGGCCATGACCGTGAGCCGGCGGACGTGATCCCACGGCGACCAGCTGCCGCTCGGCGTTTCGGTGTAGTCGACGTCGATCCAGCTTCCGTCGCTGAGCAGATAGCCGGGTGCGGTATACGTGCGCGTTGCGCTTTCGAGGTCGCCGAGCGCCTGCTGCATGCGCGGAGCGGTCCGGTCAGCTCCGGACGCGGTGTAGTAGTCGAGAAAATTCGCGCGCACGGCGTCGATGTCCGTTGTGCCGGCCGAAGCCGGCACCCAGACAGAACACGCCAGAATCAGGATGAAGATCGTCTTCATGTTTGCGCACAAAATAAAAAAGGACGGCCATTACGCCGTCCTTCCCGCGACCGGTTTGATTCCGATCAGAGCGTGGTGACGTTCGCGGCCTGCAGACCCTTCGGCCCCTGCACGACGTCGAACTCCACCTTTGCGCCCTCGGGGAGGGAACGAAAACCCGAGGCTGTGATCGCCGAAAAGTGCACGAACACGTCCTCGCCACCTTCCATGGTGATGAATCCAAAGCCCTTCGCATCGTTGAACCACTTGACAGTACCCGTGCTACGCATTGCGAGAAATCTCCTTCTGTTTCCGTGCTGCTGGTGGAGATCCGAGTGGATCGACAGGCATCACGCGATGACTCAACGAACGCTGGCTATCTACTGATAATTTCCAAATTCGGGGTAGGCTTACCCCGGCGATACCGAGCGCAACCACAGCGATCCATACCCACTTACCGGCAGGCTGGGCCGTCCCACCGAGCAATCGCATTTGCGTGGAACCGAAGGACGGGCGGACCGTGCAGCCGATGGCATCCTCGATGTCGTTGATCGCCGTCAGGTGTCTCGGCACATCCTGGGGGGAGACCGAATCGCTCAGCGCCCGCAGCGAGTATTCGAGCGTGACGGTACGCTCGCGCGCGGTCGGCTTGAAGCGAATGAGAAACGCCGGCGTCCTGCGCGCCCACGCCTCGTCGGAATCGATCGACGCACCGGCGGGGAAGCGGAACGTGACGCGCTCGACGACGTCGAGCGGGAAGTCAAACGCCAGAGGCATCGCCCGGATGATCGTCTTCGGCTTGTCCAGCGAAGGCTCGATCGCTCGCGGGTAATACGTCCACTCGCCGCGCTTCCACAGGTCGCGTACCGAGTAGCGCTCCGTGACGGTGATGATGTCGCGCACGCGATCGTCGTCGATATGCGGCGGCGCGGTGGCGATGATCGATGGATGATCGCCGGCGTAACGGTTGATGCGATCGCGCGCGATCTCGTCCGATGACATCGCCGCCATGTCCGAACGCAGCGAATCGGCGTCGGTCCCGCTGTACGTCGAGTGGACGACGAGCGTCGTCGGCGACGAAGCATCGCGCGCTGCGTACGTTTCGTCGATCAAGGTGCGGCCGCGACGGGTTGTTTCGATTTTCGTGAGCGCGTTCGAGTCATTGCTCACGATCAGCGCCCGCGCGTCATTTGGCGTCTCGATGGTCTCGAGACTGCCGCCCTGCTCAGCGATCGTCGGATCGATCCAGTACGTCTTGCCGTTCGCGACGACGCGGACGATCACGTGATCGAATGCGAACGGCGAGGGGAGCCGTGAGTCGAGACGCTGTTTTGTCTTCGTGTTCACCAGCGCGGGATCGGCATCGATGCCCAGGTCGCGAAGGATCAGGGCCAGCAGGAGCGCCTTCTCTTTGCAATCGCCCCAGCGCTGCTCGAGGATTTCTTTCGGCTGCCGCGGCTCGTGCGAGTTGCGTCCGATCTCGAGACCGAGATAGCGGATGTCGTCCTGGACAAAACGGATGGCGGCCATGACCGGATCGCCGGGATGTTCGCGACGAATCTTCGCGGCCAGAGCAGCGACGGCGGCAGCGGAATCGTCATCGGGCGCGAACATGTCGGCCGACCATTTCGCGACGTCGTTCCACGATGCGAAGTCGCTGACTTCGACCGTTTCCCCCGGCTCGTACCACGAAGGCAGCGCGTCTTCGAGATTGATCGGCGCAACGTCGTGTCCTTCCCACGTGAACGTGTCGCCGTCACGGACACCGGCCTGACCGCGCGTCTGCGGCGGCGTCATCCGATTCCAGACCAGACGATGGCGGATCACATGCGCAGGCAACTCCGTCCGCATGTCGTATTCGTCCGCGTAGTGGCCGCCGAGGAGGGGGTTGGCGCCGTCGATGGACCAGGACCAGTCGATCATGTCCCCGGCGCGCACGTCTTTCAGAAACAGCAGCGCCGTGAGTCGTCCGTCGTAGATCGCGCTGTCCGACTCATCTTCCTTTTCGATCACGCGCACCATCGACGGATCGAGCGCACTGACGCGCTTCGCGCCGCGGATGATCGTGACTTCGTGGAGGAGGAGCCGCTGAAACGTCGGATCGAAGTCGACCGTCAACTCCGACGCGTTCTGCACGCCCGATTGCGTGAGGACTCTGCGGACGTTGCGAAAGTATTGAGTCGTCTGACCCTCACGACCGACGCGAACCTGGTGGTCGGTCAGAATGTCGTAGACGCCGTAGCGCGAAAGTCCGGCCGGAACGACGACGCCGGCGTCGGCCACAGCCGGGCTGATCCATTTGGGGGGCGCAGTGATCTCGAACTCGCCGTAGCTCTTCGCAAAGAGCGTTGCCGGCAGGAACGCGATGACAATGAGGAGTTTTCGGACCAAGGGGACTCGCAAATTATACGGCGCTATTCTTCGATGATGCCCAGGAACAGATCGGGCACGCCGCAAATTCGTGATTGCGAGCGGGACAGTACTCGCGCCCGAAATAGATCATCTGCAGATGGCGCCGTCCCCAATCCTCCACCAGGAACACTTTCTTGAGGTCGTGCTCGGTTTTCTCGACGTTCCTGCCGTTCGATAATCGCCATCGCGCGGCGAGCCGGTGGATGTGCGTGTCGACAGGAAAGGCGGCGACTCCAAACGCCTGATTCATGACGACGCTCGCCGTCTTGTGACCGACGCCGGGCAGTCTCTCCAGCGCGTCCATGTCCGGCGGCACGGACCCACCGTGCTCCTCGAGAAGGATCTCCGACAGTCGCTTGATGTTGCGCGCTTTGCCCGGTGACAGTCCGCAACTCCGGATGATCGAAAGGATCGTGCGCTCGGGCAACGCGGCCATCTGCGCCGGTGTATTCGCCTTCGCGAACAAAGCCGGCGTGACGCGATTGACCATGGCGTCGGTCGTTTGCGCGGAAAGCACAACCGCGACGAGCAGCGTGAACGGATCGCGATGCTGCAGCGGGATGTCGGGGCGTGGATAGATCCGATCGAGAATCTCGCCAATCCTCTTCGCCCGCTCCTTCCTCGTCACGCCCTCTCCTCGGCCTCACTCCAGCGTTTGATGAAGTCAGGGATCGGCGGGGACGTGAGATCGCTCCGTCCAGCGAGATCGATCAATGACTGCGGCGGGACGTTGCCGTCGGGACCGCGCAGAAGTCCACGCACGTTTGAGATCGCCGCGAGGTCGCCGCGGCTGTTGACGATGATGTGCTCGAAGTAGAACCACTTCTGGTCCCAGCAGAGAATGCGCGACTTCACGATGAACTTTTCGAACGGCAGGAGCGACTTTCGGTACGTGATCATCGAGCCGCCGACGAGCGGCCGCCATCCGCGCTTGAGCACTTTTCGCAGGATGTGCATCCGTGCAAGGAGATCCATCCGTCCGATGTCCATGAAGCTGACGTAGCGGCCGCTGTTCGCATGCATGTTGAGGTCGAGGTCGTTCGGCCAGACACGCATCGAGACCCGCGCCTGATCGAACGCGTCGATCCGCGGTTTGAAGCGGGCGAGGAACAAAGTCTTGATAAGTCTGAGAAGGACGATCATTCGTTCCACATGACATGGAGGGTCAATTCAGATCAAACAACAACACTTCCGCGCCTTTGCCGGAGATTGTGATCGAAGGCTCGTCCGAAATCGCGGCGCCGTCGCCGGCGACCAGCTTCTGTCCATTGAGGACGATCTCGCCGCGAGCGACCTGCACCCAGCCGTGACGGTTCGCGTCGAACTCGTGCGTCACGCTCGCGCCGTCATCGAGCACCGCTGAGTAGATGCACACGTCCTGATTGATGTGCACGGCTCCGTCCTGCGATCCGCGCGCGACGATCAGGCGCAGCACGCCGCGCCGCGAGTCCTCGTCGAAGTGCTTGTCCTCGTAGCTCGGCTTGATGCCGTTCCGTTCCGGGAGGATCCAGATCTGGAGAAAGTGAACCGGCTCTTCCTTCGAGCCGTTCATCTCGCTGTGCAGGACGCCGGTGCCGGCGCTCATCCGCTGCACATCTCCCGGCTTGATGACGCCGCCCTGGCCGATGTTGTCCTGATGGGCGAGCGCGCCCTCGAGTACATACGACACGATCTCCATGTCGCGATGGCCGTGAGTGCCGAACCCTCTGTCGGCCGCCACGCGATCCTCGTTGATGACACGCAGCGAGCGAAAGCCCATGAATTCCGAGTCGTAGTAATCGGCGAAAGAGAACGTATGGTAGGTGTTCAGCCAACCGTGATCGAAATGTCCTCGCTCGTCAGATTTCCGAATGTGAATCATTTCCACTCTCCTGCCGTTCAGAACAAAGTCTCATTCCTGTAAGCGGAATCACTGAGGGCCGGGTCCAATCCCCTACGATACACAACGGTGAAAAGGAAGGTTCGGCGATGTCGCACAGGCGAACTCTGACGGGGGCTCTCACGATCGTCGTGGTAGGAACGTTGTCCGCCGTCAGCGGATCGCGTGCCGCCGACGATGTCGAGATTGCCGCGCGCGCGGAGTGCTCGTTCGACGCGACACAGGTCCATTCGCAGCGCGAGTTGTGGCACGTCATCTCGCGGAATGCCGAGCTCGTCGCTCCCAGTGCCAAACAGAGCGACGCCACCACGACAAATCCGAAGCGTCGCGCCGTCGCGCCTCCGCCCGGGGCCTCGTTCGCCGCGCGCAACTTCATCGACACCGAGATCTTCGGCAAGATGGTCCAGGACAAGATCCAGTGGACAGGACCGGCGACCGACGAAGAGTTTCTTCGCCGCGTCACACTCGATCTCACCGGTCAGATCCCGACGTCCGACAAAGTGAAGTCGTTCATCGCCGACACCACCGCTGACAAACGCGATCGCCTCATCGACGAGCTGCTCAACTCCGACGGCTTCGTCGATCGATGGACGTTGTGGTTCGGCGATCTCGTCGGCAATGTGACGGCGACGGCAAATATCCGCGAGTACTACCAGGGCCGCAACGCCTACTACAACTGGATGCGCGATTCGTTCACGAGCGGCAAGCCGTACGACCAGATGGTGCGGGAAAGCCTTTCGACCAGCGGCTCGAATTTCACGATCGGTCCGGCCAACTACTGGGTGCGCCAGATCCTGACGAACGGTCCGATCCAGGACACGTACGACGACATGTCGGCCGAGAGCGGCGCGCAATTCATCGGCCTGCCCCTCAACTGCCTCTCCTGCCACAACGGCCTCGGACATCTCGAGGCGGTCAACACGAGTCTCGTGCCGCGCACGCGCTATGACTTCTGGAAGAACGCGGCGTTCTTCGCGCAGGTCACGATGACGACGACACGCGACCCGCAGACGAACGTCGTCCAGTACACGATCAACGACAACACGAGCGGCGCCTATCGTCTGAACACGACGTCCGGCAACAAAGTCGCGCGACAGCCGGCCGCCGGACAGCCGAACGTCGTCGATCCGGCGTTCTTCCTGACCGGCGAGACGCCGAAGAGCGGGGAGCCGAGGAGACAGGCCTACGCGCGGATTTTGACGGGGAGCAATCAGTTTGCGCGTGCGTCGGTCAACTATGTCTGGAAAGAGATCTTCGGCATCGGCATCGTCGAGCCGGCCGATTCGTTCGATCTTCTGCGACAGGATGCGTCGACGCTCGCCCCCGGCGCGACGCTGCAGCCGACGCATCCCGCACTCCTGTCGAAGCTCGCCGATTCTTTCGTGGCCAGCGGCTACAACTTCCGGGCGCTCGTCAAGCTCATCGTCCAGTCGAACACATATCAATTGTCATCGCGCTACACCCCCGGACCGTGGAACGAGCTCTGGACGACGTACTACGCGCGTCACTATCCGCGGCGAATCCTGGCGGAGTCGGTGCTCGACGGAATCGCTCGCGCGACGAACATTCCGATCACAATCAACGTGCAGGGACTCTCGCCTGTCACTCGCGCGATGGCTTTGCCGGATCCTACCGAGCCTGGTGCGCGCAATCAGTTCGCCCCCATGCTGACTGCTTTCGGCCGCGGCGATCGCGACACGACGCCGCGCTCGAGCGACGGCTCGATCATCGAGGCCCTGGAGATGTTGAACGACTCGGTCGTGACCAGCCGCATCAAGTCGACGAACGGCAACACGACCGTTGCGCATGTCCTGGCCGCGAGCAAAGACCCGGGCACGGTCGTCGACGAGTTGTACATCGCCACGCTGTCCCGTCATCCGAGCACGGATGAACGCAACACCGCGATCGCCTATCTGCGCAGCGGCGATCTGGCGAAGAAGTCCGAAGACCTGCAGTACGCGCTGATGAAC
>DASVHS010000549.1:0-9309 GCA_036382495.1 Thermoanaerobaculia bacterium
CGGCCCGAGGTGTATGTGAGGCCGTTTGAAGGTTCCGTGGTCACCACTCGTCTGTCGAAGGATGGCGGAACGCGGCCGCGCTGGAGTGGCAATGGGAAGGAGCTGTTCTACCTCGCGCCTGGCGGCCGGTTTATGGTCGTGCCGATCACCGCCGGAGTCAGCACGGCCGCGTCACATATGCTTTTTCAGGACGCAGAAGCGGTCGACTTCGAACCGGCCGCAGACGGCTCACGATTCCTTGTGCAGATCGAGGAACGTTCGCCCGAACCGCCTGTCCACTTGCTGATCAACTGGCCGTCACGATTGGTCGCGCACTAGTTGTGATGAACGGTCCACGGTCCCGCCCTATCGCTTCAGACGAACCAGGCCGCTAAATCACTGAATTTCTGGTGGAGCTGAACAGGATCGAACCGTCGACCTCCTGAGTGCGATTCAGGCGCGGTTTCGAAACGTCCGCCTATGCTGCGGCCGTTTTCGAGACCGACCGCAGAATCGACACAATTTGCGCGGCATCGGTCGAGTCGAACAGTCCGTCCACTCCGCGCGGGCTGAAGTCGGTGTACGGTGATGAGTAGAGCAGGACGGGATCCATCGCATCGTTCTCAGTCAGGTGATCGACGATCATGTTCACGAACTCGATCTGATTTGCATTCATCACCTTTCCGCTGAGGAACGTTGCGAATGCCTCCTTTGCAGCGCCGCGCGATTTCTGCTTAGAAAATTGGTGGAGCTGATCAGGATCGAACTGACGACCTCCTGAGTGCGATTCAGTTTTTTGTCTCCAGACATCTGCGGACACCTCCAGATTCAGTATTTTACCGTCGTCTGGACTTGTCTCGACTCGTCTGGCGAGTGCGAACTAGACGCGGAACTAGACACGCACCCCCGCTGTAAGAACCGGCATGCGCAGCGGGATCGACCTGCTCAAACACATCAAGAGCGAATTCCCAACAGTGCGAGGGTTCATCCTGAGCATGCATCCGGGAGGAGCTCGCGGCGCTGCGCGCGCTGCATGCCGGCGCGCCGGCCACGTGCAGAAAGAACGGCGGCCGAGATGGCGCAGGGCAGCGTCACGACGCTTCTGCACCAGTGTTTGTCGGAGCGACTTCGAAGTGTTCCGCCTTCTCGGCTCCGGCCACTCAGTCAGCGACATCGCCAAAGCTCTTCATCTGAGCGTGAATACGATCAGCACACGATCGAACGCGCATCCTCGAGAAGACCCGCTTGTTCCCGTCACTTCCGCACGTACCACACGGTGCGCGAACTCTTGACGTGCTTTCCCGCCGCCTGCACCGCTTCTGAACGAAATCCGAGTTGGGCCCAGCGCCCATCCAAGGTTGTTGTAGGCGTCAGCGGACCGCGGATCGTGACGGAGGGCGTCGCGCGACGCGTGCGCCGCGGCCAGCCAGTCCTGCCGCTGGATCGCACCGAGTCCCGCGCTGAACGCGGCGGCACCTCGTGCATCGTCGAGCCGCAAGAGAAGCGCGCGCGGCGCGGGAGGCTCGCCGTACCTGAAAATCGGCGTGTATCACTCTCCAGTACCAGGGGCGAATACTTCCGTGATCCATGATCGCCTTCGCCGTGGTAACGGCGCAGACGCAGTCAGGCTGCCCGACTTTTCCCGTCGATCCCGCGCAACCCGTCACGTGGTGCGCGGGCGCTACCCCCTGGCACGACACCAACCGCCGCGTACTTTTCAATCGGGCCGCTGCGGCGGCCCGATTTGTTGCGCGGACGCGGTGCTGGCGACAAGCGAGAGACGACGTCAAGCCCTTACTGCATTCATAGCGGCGAAACGGGTAGCCGTCACACGAGGCCGGTGAGGAGAGTCACCCCCGCGGTTGTATGCAGAGCCGATACTTGAACCATGAGCCGTCGCGCCATCAATCGATCGGAATGGACGAACTTCGTCGATGCGTTCAGCCGCCGCCATGACGGCTGGCTCATCTCCGTCGCCGTCGAAGAACGATCGACCCCTCGCAGGTATCTGACACACGACACACCGCTCCGCGGTGTCGTGGCCGAATTGGACGATGACATCAGCTCGATGATGGTTTTCACCGGTGACACGACGCCCCACTGGACGCACTTCATCGAACACGCGACAGGACTCGAAGTCGAGGAGAACCGAGACGGTGCCGACACGGCGTTGAGGATCACCGACGAATCCGGCACACGCACGATCCTCGAGTTCCGCTCGCCCATGCGGCCGGAGCTCGTCGACGGCATCGCTTAGGGCGAGAGGAGCAGGTCATGTCACACACGCAGATCCTGTTTCGCGACAGCGCGCGAGCGAAACTGCTCGCGGGAGCGTCCACCCTCGCCGATGCCGTCCGCGTCACCCTCGGACCGAAATCGAAGAGTGTACTCATCGAGAAGAAGTTCGGTGCACCGCTGGTGTGCAACGACGGCGTCACCATCGTGAAAGAGATTCACCTCGAAGATCACGAGGAGAACCTCGGCGCCCAGATGTTGCGAGAAGCGGCGATTCGCACGAGCGATGACGTCGGGGACGGCACGACCACTTCGACTCTTCTCGCGCACGCACTCTACGCAGAAGGACTGCGCAATGTCGTTGCAGGATCGAGCGCCGTCGACGTGCGGCGGGGCATCGATCGCGGCGTTGCCATCGCCGTAGAAGAGCTGAAGAAGATCGCGCGGCCCGTCGGAAGCCGGACGGAGCGCGAACAGATCGCCACCATCTCCGCGCACAACGACAATGTGATCGGCAAGCTCGTCGCGGATGCGCTGGAGCGGGTCGGACAGGAAGGCGTCGTTTCCGTGGAAGACGCGAAGGGAACGGAGACCTCCGTCGACGTCGTTGAGGGATTGCAGTTCGACCGCGGCTTTCTCTCCGCCTATTTCGTCACGAACCCGGAAAAGATGGAGGTCGTCCTCGAGTCACCGCGCATCCTTCTTCACGACAAAAAGATCTCGAAAATGGACGACCTGCTGCCGCTCCTGCAGGAGCTGGCAAAGCAGTCGACTCCGCTCCTCGTCGTTGCAGAAGATATCGACGGAGAGGCGCTGGCCACGCTCGTCGTGAACAAGCTTCGCGGGGTCCTGCCCGCAGCTGCGGTAAAAGCGCCCGGATTCGGCGATCGCAGGAAAGAGATGTTGCAGGACATCGCGATCGTGACCGGCGGGAAAGTCATCTCCGAAGAAATCGGATTGAAACTCTCCGAGACCGCGATTGGTGACCTCGGTCAGGCGTCCCGGGTCGTCATCGACAAAGAAAACACAACGATCGTCGGCGGATTGGGCACGAAGTCACTGATTGAGGGACGCTGCAACGAGCTGCGGAAGCAGATTGCGGACACGAAGTCCGACTACGATCGCGAAAAGCTCGAAGAGCGTCTGGCCAAGCTTGCCGGAGGCGTCGCCGTCATCCGCGTCGGCGCTCACTCCGAGGCCGAACTGAAGAGCCGGCGGGAGGCCTTCGACGATGCGATTCACGCGACGAAGGCAGCGGTCGCGGAAGGGATCGTCGCGGGTGGCGGCGTTGCGCTGATGCGCGTGGCGCCGATGATCGCGAACGCCGAGGCGGAGGCAGCCGGCGACGAGAAGATCGGCCTGCGCGTCCTGCGTCTCGCGCTCGAAGTCCCGGCGCGGCAGATCGGAGCGAACAGCGGCTTCGACGGCGGTGTGGTCGCGGAGAAGATCCGCACCGCGCCGGCGACGACCGGGTTCGATGCCGCGAGCGGCGAGTACGTGGACATGTTCGAGCGCGGGATCATCGATCCGATGAAAGTCGTGCGTGTTGGACTCGAGAACGCCGCCTCCGTTGCCGGCGTGCTGCTGCTCACCGAAGCGACCCTGACTGAGATCGAAGAGAAACGCGACGAGCCCCAGCCCGTCGGCGCGGAGATGTAAGCGAATGCAAAGCCCGGCCGAAGTTCTCCTTCAGATCGCGCATCCCATTTCGGGGGCGGCAGCGGACTACGATCCGCTGCTCCGCCTTGTCGGTGACGCGCACATTGTTCTCCTGGGCGAGGCGTCCCATGGCACGCACGAGTTCTATCGCGAGCGCGCAAACATCACGAAGCGCCTGATCGGGGAGCTCGGATTCAATGCCGTCGCCGTGGAAGGTGACTGGCCCGACGCCTACCGCGTGAATCGCTTCGTTCGCGGCGAGTCGGATGATGCGACTGCGGAGGCTGCACTCGGCGACTTCAAGCGTTTTCCGCAGTGGATGTGGCGTAACGCCGACGTGCTTGACTTCGTCGGATGGCTGCGCGAGAGCAACGACACGTTGCCCGCGCGCGCGGAGAAGGCCGGCTTCTACGGACTCGATCTGTACAGCCTCCACGCGTCGATCGACGCGATCCTCCGCTACCTCGAACGCGTCGATCCCGGCGCGGCAAAAAGGGCAAGGCACCGGTATGCCTGTTTCGATCACTTCGGAGGAACCGAGGAGTACGCGTTCGCGACCAGTGTCGGGATCCGTGCGTCGTGTGAACGCGAAGTGGTCGAACAGCTCGTCGACTTTCGCCGTAACGCGGCGGCGTATGCGACCAGGAACGGCAGCATCCCGCGTGATGAGTGGTTCTACGCGTCCGAGAACGTTCGTCTCGTCCGCAATGCCGAGGAGTACTACCGGGCCATGTTCGACGGTGGAGCGAAGACGTGGAACTTGCGCGACTCACACATGGCGGAGACGCTGCAATCGCTGCAGCGTCATCTCAGTTCTGCCGGCCGCGCGGCAAAGATCGTGGTGTGGGCGCACAACTCCCACGTCGGCGATGCTCGCGCGACGGAGATGGGTCACCGCGGCGAGTGGAACATCGGGCAGCTCACCCGGGAGCGGTACGGTGAAGACGCAGTGCGGATCGGCTTCACCACGTACGACGGAACAGTGACCGCCGCGTCGAATTGGGATGCTCCCGCCGAACGCAAGAACGTGCAGCCGGCGCTCGCGAACAGCTACGAGGCGCTGTTCTACGAAGTCGATTGTCCGGCGTTTTTCCTGACCCTTCGTGACAAGGCGGCGATCGCGGTCCTGGACGAACCGAAGCTCGAGCGGGCCATCGGTGTGATCTATCTTCCGGAGTCCGAACGGCGGAGCCACTACTTCTTCTCCAGCATTGCGCATCAATTCGACGCGGTCATCCATTTCGATCGGACGCGCGCCGTCGAGCCGCTCGAGAAGAGCGCGGCGTGGATCCGGGACGAAGTTCCGGAGACCTACCCGACGGGGATCTGAGAGCTCCAGTGCTGGCCCGCGCCGATGCGCGTTCCCGGCAGCAGCACCGAATGCGGCGCGACGACCGCGTCAGCGCCGATGATGACGTCACCCATCACGGTCGCGTTCTCACCGATGGTGGCTCGCGGGCCGATCACCACCGGTGCGATGCTGAGGTGCCCGCCGCCGGCGTAATGAGCGAAGAGACGGACGCTGCCGCCGATCACGGCATCGTCACCGATCGTAATCAGACACGCATCCGAGATGTACTCGGTGTTGATCGTCGCGCGCCGGCCAATCTTCATTCCCATTGCACGAAGAAACCAGATGCCGAACGGCGTGAACGTCACGAACTGCAGAAACGTATACCGGACGAGATAAAGAAGGCCGTTGTGGATGTACCACGGCAGCGCGGCGATGGTGAAGTAGCCACCTCGAAAGGGCCGGATCCGCGTGGGGAGCAGAAGATTGTAGACGGGCACGATCGCAAGAAGGGTCAGGCCCGATAGAAAAAAGCCGAAGCCGACGACCGCAGAAAATGCTGCAGCCCGAACCCAGAACGGGGACGTCGCCGTCCGTACGTTCACGAAGAGCAGCAGGCTCACCGCGGGGAGGGCTGCCAGCGCGAGAGCGGTGGCTGCGACGAAGTAGAGCGAGCAGACCAGGCCGATGTACCACGTCTGCTTGAAACGGCGAATGCTCCTGTCGATCCAGTTGATAGGCGCCGTGCTTGGTACTTCTAACAACGTGGCAGTGGCCATGTGGCCTCCCCTGCTCAACGTAACTCCGGCCGATCGAAGCGGAGCCCCTTGCGATCACCACGGCACGTGATACGGCGAACAGCGATCCGTGACACGCAGCGTGATCTGGACGAGACGGTCGGTGCGCCAGACGTCATGCGCGGCGTCAGCTCACCGCGAGCACTGCCGTTCCGGTCAACTTGCCGGTTCGCAGATCCGCGAGTGCCTCGTTGGCCTGCGCGAGCGGATAGACGGTCCGCCTGGTCTCGATGCGCAGCGCTGCGATGCGGCGGAAGAATTGTTCGCCGTCCGCGCGCGTGAGATTCGCCACGGAGCGGATGGTGCGCTCGTTCCAGAGCAGCTCGTACGGAAACGACGGGATGTCGCTCATGTGAATGCCGGCGCAGACAACGGTGCCACCCTTGACAAGGTTGCGCAGCGCCGTGACGACGAGCGTGCCGTCGGGCGCGAAGAGGATCGCGGCGTCGAGCGGTTTCGGAGGAGGCGTGTCGGACCCGCCGGCCCATTCCGCACCCATCTCGCGAGCGAACTGCTGCGCAGCGAGGTCGCCGGCGCGAGTGAAGGCGAAGACTTGCCGGCCGTCGGCGCGCGCGATCTGCGCGAGGATCTGGGCGGCGGAGCCGAAGCCGTAGAAGCCGATGCGGCCCGCGTCGCCGATCATGCGCCAGGCGCGAAAGCCGATCAGTCCGGCGCAGAGCAGCGGAGATGCTTCCTCCGCGGTGTACGTTTCGGGGATGACGAAGCAGAAGCGGCGGTCGGCGACGGCGTATTGCGCGTATCCGCCGTCGAGGGTGTAGCCCGTGAATCTCGCCTCGTCGCAGAGGTTCTCGCGGCCACTCCGGCAATACGAACAGACGCCGCAAGCCCAGCCGAGCCATGGAACGCCGAGGCGCGTGTTGGTCGACTCGTGGATCCCGACGATCTGATGACCAGGGATGAGCGGCAGCTTCGGTTGGCGCAGCTCACCGTCGACGACGTGCAGGTCCGTGCGGCAGACCGCGCAGCATTCGACGCGCAGGAGCACCTGGTCCGCGGTCGTCTGCGCCACCGGCACCTCGGATCGTTCGAGCGGGGAACCCGCTGCGCGCAGCACCATTGCCTGCATGGCGTCAGGATACGCGTGCGGGCCCATGCCGCGGCCCACGCGATCGATTTCGAGTGACGCGCTCGAAGAGCGGATCACACGACCGCGTGACCCGTTCCACCGCTTCTCGAGCAGGCGCGCCATACAGTGATCCTGTTGTGAGTGAACCTCTTTCGATGATTGTTCCGGTCGAACGAGCGGATCGTGAGCTTCACCAGGCGACACGCCCCTTCGCCCAGCAATCAGCGGCCCGGAGTTGGTGGCACGTCGGTTCGACGTTTGCGCTTCTCGCATGCACATTGGCGGGCGCGGCGGTCGCGCCATGGTGGCCGGTGCGTCTCGGAGCGTCGATATTCGGGGCACTGCTGCTCGTGCGAGCCTTCATCCTGTACCACGACTTCATGCACGGATCGATTCTGCCCGGCTCAAAGCTTGCGCGCGCCGTCTTCTACACGTACGCCGCGGTGAATCTCACACCGCCGCGCTCGTGGCGCGACAGTCACAACTTCCACCATGCGAACGTCGGCCGCATCGCCGCCTCGAACGTCGGAGCGTTTCCGCTGATGACGGCGGAGACGTGGCGAACGGCCTCGCGCCGCGAGCGGATGAGCTATCGCCTGATCCGTCATCCGGTCACGATCCTGTGCGCGTATCTCACGATCTTCTTTTTCAGCGTCACCTTGTTGCCGCTGCTCAGGCGCCCATCGCGTTACCGGGATTCGGCGCTGGCCCTACTGGCACATGGCTCGGCGATCACCGCACTGTGGCTGCTCGGCGGATTCGACGCGGTGTTCTTCGCGCTTCTGCTGCCGATGGCGGTGGCTGCGGCCCTCGGCGGCTATCTGTTCTACGCCCAGCACAGCTTCCCCGGAATGCGCATTCTTCCGGATGCGGAGTGGACGGTCTACCGCGCGTCGCTGGTGTCGTCGAGCTACCTGAAGCTCGGATCGGTGCTCCGCTGGTTCACCGGAAACATCGGCTTCCATCACGTCCATCACCTCAACTCGCTGATTCCGTTTTACCGGCTCCCGGATGCGATGCGCGCAATTCCCGAGTTGCAGCATCAGAGCGTCACGAGCTTGCGGCCGCGCGCGATCGCGGCCTGTTTTCGCGCAAACCTATGGGACAAGGCCAGCGGACGGATGATCGACTATCGCGAAGCGGACGTGTGATCTGAACACGCGAAATTCAGCACCGCGGCATGTGACGTTCAGTGCCGTGCCGTTCATGCGGATGCTCTAAGTGCGCGTGAGCAGCCCTTCGCGGGCCATTTGTCGTGACACAGCCTCCGCAAGTTCGGCGATGAAGTTCTCGATTCGTCCGGGATCGAGTGTCCGGCTCACGCCAGCCCACACGAGCCGGTCCTGGTCAAGCGAATAGACCAGCGTCTCGATCTTGACGATCCTATCGACTGGCAAGTTGCCCGGCTGCAACACGGTCGCCCAACCCCAACCCCAGTACCCTCCCCACAACTGGCGATATGGCGATGAGATCCAAATGGCGCTGCGCGGCGTATATGTGTAAACGGTTTCGCTTCCGACCACCCGCATGACCACCGCGCCAGAGAATCCGAGGGCCTCGGCTTTCGCCTTTGCAGCGTCGCGATCTTTGACGTCTCTGTCGGAAAGAAACGTATAGGCCGGAACTCCCTCCGCGCCTCGAGCTGAAATCTCCCGCGCCATCGCATCCTCGGCACGTTGGCGTAGAAGCGGATCTCTGCTGATGAATACCGCGACAACCTTGCGCCCTCGCAGTTGCAGGGGCTGGGCGTCCGGACTTCTCCACGTCGATTGAAACGTTGTTGTTGCGCAGGCGAGCCACGCAAACGTGGACGCCGCCAGTAATGTTGAACGAATCCACTTTCTAATTCTCATGAGTCGACCTTTTCTTACGGTGAAACGGTGTCACAGCGGCCGATTTCGTTCGGTGACGCATGGACCGTGGGCTGGTACTCAGCATCACTTGCGAGTCGTTCATCGTTGCGAGCACGGTTCCATCACTTTCCAATGAGGCCACGGTCACAAGCGTGGTCGCCGTCGCCGATCTGACGATCACGATCAATCCGGGACCCATCCTGGGCCTGGGTCGGTGACCGACGTCTCGCGCTCGCCCGCGGCTTCGCACGCTACGGCGGCGGCACCATCGCCGAAGGAGGCACGTACCACGATGTCCGTCAAACTCGCAGAGCCGCTCATCGTCTGGGCTGATCACTCTCGAATCGCGGCGTTCGGCGAACAGACGCTCGCCGCGATCGACGTCGAGAGCCGGAAACTGTTGCGCGA
>DASVHS010000550.1:0-9932 GCA_036382495.1 Thermoanaerobaculia bacterium
ATGACATTGGGATCAGTCGGATCGATGACGAGCGTTCGGGTCCGTCCTCCGATATTGCCGGGACCGAGGAATGCCCATTGAAGAAGGTTACCGGTTGCCGATTGCCCGTTGCCGGTGGCCTCGGCCGTCGTTGAGAAGCGCTGCATTCGTCGCATTTGTGCGCGTGCGACCGCGTATGCGTGTTGCGGATCCGCGGAGCCCTGGCGCTTCATCGCGTAATAGCGTTCAGCAACGTCCGCATCATCGAGCAACCGAGGATCGGGGACCGGGGACCGGGGACAAGCGGTGAGGAGAATGAGGAGAAGAAGGTAGCCGGGGCGCATGAGCGATATCCTTCATGTTCCCACGAGAGGAGGGATTCGATGCAACTGGCAAAGGATTCGTGCGCCTGCGGGCACATGCTCGAGCAGCACGATGGCGGGCGGGGCGGTCCGTGCAACACCTGTGCGTGCGCGGAAGGGCAGCCGCCGTCGGCGTTCGAGGTCGGAGTGATTCATTCGCTGCACGAGATGACGGTCATGCTCGCGCGGTTGCTCAAGGAGATGGGGCCGAAAAAGTAAGTCATTCCGAGCGCCGCAGAGCGCGAGGAATCTGGGCGGCGGAACGAGCCACCGCCCAGATTCCTCGCCGTCTCCGCGGCTCGGAATGACATCAGGACGCCGGCTTCTCCCAGACCTTCGGATCGATCGCCGGGTTGATCTCGACCGACGTCACTTTGCCGCTGCCGATCTGCTGACCGTTCACCGACATCGTGAACGCGGTCGGCACCGTGATTCCGCCGAACGTGCCCCAGGAACTGAAATCCGTCACCTGGCCGCCGCGTCCAACTTTGCGCAGCACCTTGCCGGTGGCCGGATCGACATACCACTTCGCGGTGTCGCCTTCGGATGAAACTTCGAGCACCTTCGTGTCCACGTTGCCGATCTTTTCGGTTCCGGTGACCGCGAACGTGTACTTGTCCGGATTCTTGAGAATCGTGATCAGTTCCTGCCGCGATTCCGAGCGTGCTGCGTCGCGCTGCGACGGCGGGACGTCGCGCGTGCCCATCCCGGGCAACAACATGAACGACGACTCCGGGGTCATGACCATCGTCACTTCGCCCATCGGCATCTTCATCACGGCTCGATGCCGATCGGGAAACACGGTGATCGAATCCACTTCCATGTCCATCGGACCCTGGGGCGTCTGACGCGTGGCGCTCGTGACTTCGCGAACGGCATTGATCGCGTCAATCTTCGCCTTCCCACCCGTGAAATCCCGCACCTTCTGAAACAGCGCCGTTCCCTCGGCATTGTTCGCGGCGGGCGCTGCCGGTGTCGTCGCCGGCGTCGCGTTGAGCTCGGGAATTGTGATGTCGATTGGCGTGACGGTTCCGAGCGACGACAGCGGCTTCTCGAAATCCTTCTCGTTTCCGACGACGAGGACCGCAACCTGATCGGGGTTCACATACTTGTTCGCGACGCGCGCGACGTCCGCCGCGGTCACCTTCTCGATGTTCGAGGGATAGTTGCGGAAGTAATCAGGCGGGAAGCCGTAGAACTCGAGAATCGCGGCCTGATTCACGACCTTCTGCCGCGAGTCGTTGAGGAAGACGAACCTGTTCAGGATCGACTGCTTGGCCTGCTGCAACTCATCGGCGGTGAATGGCTGTGTGCGCAGCGCGCTGACTTCGCTGCGCAACGCGTTGATCGACTCGAGCGTCGTGCCGCTCTTCGTCGCCATCGTGATCTCGAAGAGTCCCGGATAGTCCCAGTTCGCTCCGAGGCCTCCTTCGACGCCGTAGGTGAGTCCGCGTTTGGTGCGCAGGTCGTTCATCAGACGTCCGGAGAACGAGCCGCCGCTGAAAATCTCGTTCATGACGCGGACCGCGAAGTAGTCGGGATTGTTGCGCTGGATTCCGGGATGAACGAATCCGATGTTCGCCTGGGTGACGTCTCCCTTGGCGACGAAGTACACGCCCGGTTTCGGCGCGGTCATCGCTTGCGGCGCGGCGGGTGCCTGCGGGCCGCGCGGCCACGACGCGAACGCGTCGCGCAGCTTGCGCTCCATCACGACGGAGTCGAAGTCGCCGCCGATCGCGAACACGATGTTGTTCGGATGAACGAAGCGCTTGTGGAACGCGACGAGATCATCGCGGGTGATCGATGCGAGCGTCGCGTACTCCGGCTGCGCGGTGTACGGCGAGGCCGGGCCGTATCCCAGCCGGTTCAACTCGCGGGCAAGGATGTCTTCCGGATCGTCATTGCGGCGTGCGATGCCGGCGGTGAGCTGCGTCCTCGCCAGATCGATCTTGTCCTGACGAAACGCCGGGTTGCGGAGGATGTCGAGAAAAATCGGGAAGACGGTCTCGAAGTCGTCTTTGAGAACGTCGAGGCGAACGGAAGAGGAATCGTCGTCAGCTCCGGTCTCCACTCGCGCGGCGCGTGCTTCGAGGAAATCGTCGAGCTGATCGCCGGTCTTCGATTCCGTTCCGCCCGTCCGCCACGCGCTGCCGAGGATCTCGGTGAGACCGGCTTTGCCGGCGGGAAGATCGCGTCCGCCGCCGTGAATGCGCGCTCCGCCGCGAATGAGCGGCAGTTCGTGGTCCTCCATCATCAGGATGACCATTCCGTTGTCGAGCTGTACCCGCTTCGGCTGCGGCATGTTCAACTTCCGCAGCGGAGGAGTCTTGATCTCGTTCACGCTCGTGACCTGTGCGGTCAGGGGCAGCGCCAGTGCGAGGAGGGCCACCGCCCAGATTCCTCGCCCTCTTCGGGGCTCGGAATGACATGTCTTCATTTCGCACCTCCAGCGGGTTTCTTCGATGTATCGACGTAGCCGACGGTGCGGTTGTTCACGTCAAAGACCTGGTTCGCGACGCGACGGATGTCCGTTGGTGTGACCGCGTTGATCCTGTCGACTTCGCGGAACAGCTCGCGCCAGTCTCCGTAGAGTGTCTGTGTTTCCGCGAGCTGACGCGCCATGCCGGCGTTGCTGTCGAGTCCGCGAAGCAATCCCGCTTTCACCCGCGTCTTGACCGACTGCAGCTCCTCGGGCGACACGTCCTGCGTCTTCAGTCGATCGATCTGCGCCTGAATCGGCGCCATCAGATCGGTCGCGACGTGACCGGGAGTCGTGAAGCCGTAGACGACGAACAGGTTCGGGTATTTGTCGCCGGGAAATCCGTTGAATCCTCCCGCTTCCGCCGCGATTTTCTGGTCGCGGACGAGCGAGCGGTACAACCGCGATGTTCGTCCGTTCGACATGAGCATCTCGATCGTGTCGTAGACCGGATTGTCGGGATCCGTCGCGGCAGGACGGTGATAGCCCTCGATGTACACCGGCTGCGATGTTTCGTGAAGGATGACCTGGCGCTCCGCATTCTGTGGCGGCTCGACTGTCCGCAGCGGCTCGGGCAGGGGCGCTTTCGGCAATCGCCCGAAATACTTCTCGATGATCGGCATCGCCTCGGTTGGATTCACATCGCCGACGATCGCGATCACCGTGTTCGCCGGCACGTAGTACTTCTTGAAAAAATTCATCGCGTCGGTCGCCGAGAAACTCTGCAGGTCCGAGGACCAGCCGATCGTCGGACGGCCGTACGGGTGGGCGATGAACGAGGTGCCGAGGAATTGGAGGATCAGGCGGCCGATGGGGTTGCTCTCGGTGCGCATGCGCCGCTCTTCCTGAACGACGTCGCGCTCTTTGTAGAACTCGCGGAAGACGGGGTCGTAGAAACGCTCGGACTCCAGGAACGCCCACAGCTCGAATTTGTTCGACGGCATGTTGAACAGATATTCGGTCGTGTCCGAGCGCGTGCCGGCGTTGAGGTCGGTGCCGCCGGCGGCGTCGACGATTTTCGAGAATTCGTTCGGGATGACGTACTTGTCGGCGGCAGCGATCGCGTCGTGCCACGCCTTCTCGAGCTGCTGCACTTTCGCGTCATCGCGTCCGACGGGCCGGCGACGCTCGGTGTCATACGCGCTGTACGCCTCTTCGACTTTCTGCAGCGCGATCTTTTCTTCGGCGTAGTTCGTCGTACCGATGTGTTGCGAGCCCTTGAACGCCATGTGCTCGAACATGTGCGCGAGGCCGGTGATCCCCGGCACTTCCTGCGCGGAGCCGGTGTTGACGATGGTCGTGTACGAGAAGACCGGCGCCTCGTGACGCTCCTGAATGATCACGGTGAGACCGTTGTCGAGCTTGCGGACCGTCGTCTTTTTCTCGTAAGCGGCGAGATCCTGCGCTCCAAGCGGTCCAGTGGCCAACGCGAGCAGCATGGCCGCGGACCACAGTCTGGTTGCCTTCATCAATCCTCCCTCAAGAGAAACCCGCGTATTCTACGGCACGGGTTATTGTTGGTTTCATGAAGGATTCGAAACTTGTGTGGACCAGCGATCCTGAGGCGGCGAAGCGTCTTCGCGAGGACGCGCCGCGCAGGATCGAGCGTGACGAGGAGCCGGCGAAACAGACGGTTCGCGTCGTTGCCGATCGGAAACGCCGTGCCGGCAAAACGGTGACGATCGCGAGCGGATTCTCGTTGACCCAGGCAACACTCTCCACACTGGCGACGGCGCTGAAGAAAAAGTGCGGGGCGGGCGGCGCGGTGCGGGAGGGGGAAATCGAGATTCAGGGGGAGCACGTGGGGGTGGTGGCGGAGGAGTTGCGGAGATTGGGGTATCGCGTCAAGGACTAGGAATTTCGAAGTTCGAATTTCGAATTTTGAATGAAGAATTGCGAGTGAAATTCTTAATTCTTCATTCGAACTTCGAACTTCGAAATTCCTTGCAGCGAATGAGGAAATTAAGAATTAAGAATTCAGAATTAAGAATTTCAGAAACAAAAAGTCCTCGTTCTCCAATTCTTAATTCTTAATTCGAAATTCGAAATCCTTATGCCTACCAGATGGCAGGGTGATCGCCAGTTTCACAGAAGTTCCTTCGCCTTCGGCTCAGGACAAAGCTTCCCATGACTTCCTACCGCGGCTGGTCCCGCCCTGGCCCCACACCTCCTGGCGGCGTCGATGCCGAAAAAGGTGAAACACTCGATTTCATCTGTGGCGACTTCCGCATTTTTCAGTACGAAGGTGGGCATCGCTATTCGACTGACGATGTGCTGACGGCGTGGTACGGCACGATCTGCGCGCCGCGGGTCGATCGGGCCGCGGATCTCGGATCGGGCATCGGCTCCGTCGCCATCATCGCGGCGTGGCGGCTGACCGGTGCGCGATTCGTCACGATCGAAGCGCAGGAAGCGTCGGTGCGGCTCGCGCGCAAGAGCGTCCGCTACAACGGAATCGATTCGCGGTTCACGATCCGGCACGGCGATCTGCGCGATCCGGTGCATTTCGCGAATGAGGCGCCGTTCGACCTCGTGCTCGGATCGCCGCCGTATTTTCCCGCGGGCACGGCGACGGAGGCGGAACATCCGCAGGCGGTCCCGGCCCGGATCGAGGTGCGAGGAAGTGTCGCGGACTATGCGACGACGGCGTCGCGAATCCTCGCGCCCGGAGGCATTTTCGCCTTCGTGTTTCCCGTCGCGCAGATCGATCGCGTCGGGCGCGCGCTCGACGATGCGAAATTGCGTCTCGTCCGCCGCCGCGACGTCATTTTCAAGGAAGGCGAACCACCGCTCATCTCGCTGTTCGCCGCAACGCGCGCAGGAGACATCCCGTCAACGTACGAGACGTGGGTTGAGCCGCCGCTGACGATCCGAAGACGCGACGGCGGAGTTCCGGCCGAGTACTCCGCGATTCGCATGAGCTTCGGCTTTCCGCCCGGCAACGCGGCCGCACCGTGACTCAAGCCGCCTGCGTCATGATCGCTTTGACGTAAGCGACGAACGATTGCATCTCCAGAGGCTTGAAAAACACGGCCTTGGCGACGCTGCGATCGATGTTCGTGAGGATCGTGGCTCGCGCGCCGGTGATGATGACGACCCGCGGCCGTTCGTGAGCAGGCATATCGCGCAAGGCGTCCACGACGTAGAGCCCGCTGCTAGCCTTGAGCATGATGTCGAGCAGCACGACTTTGAAATGGCCCTCGCGCAGTTTCATGATCGCGTCGATCGACGAATCGGTGCAGGTCACCTGGATCCCCACGCGCTCGAGCTCGAGAGTGATCAGATGACAGAGCGACTCGTCATCGTCGACGAGCAGTAGCTGATGGGCATGCCGTTCAGTGCTCATCTATGTGAGCGCGGCGCGCGCGCTCGCGATCGTGGACCGGATCGCGCTGATCCAGCGCTCCGGATATTGCCCACGCTCTTCGACCCAGTTCACGATGTTTGTCACTGCATGTTCGATTCCGACCGCCTCGTCGCAAACTGCCGAAACGAGAAGCAGTCCCATGCCGGGGAACGGTGAGACATCAGCCGTCGCTTCGTCGAATCCTTTCGAGAGGCGAGCGAATTCGGATTGCCGGATCTTCGAACGCCTGAGTCGGGTCAGCTCGCGCGCGCCCTTGAGAAGATGCGCGTAACGGCGGGAGTCCAGTTCCTCGTGGAGAATGACCAGGTGCCGCTCGAGAAGAATCTGCGGCATGCCGCGCGATGAAAGCACCGCTCCGAGCCAGCGGACCCGCTCGATCGCGTGTGCCGAAGTTCCCGTGCACAGCGTGACGATCCAGGCGCCGTCGCTCAGGCTGAAGCGCCGGCCGCGTTCACCGAACCGGGCGATGCCTGCGGTGGGCGGGACCCCCGCGTTCGCCACGGTACGAACGTCATCCCGCCCGGGACGGTGTCGAAGAGGGTGGCGTTCGGGGCGTCATCGGGACCCAGATTGAATACCGTGATCGTGTAGGCGACGTCGCTGCCGGCCGCTTGAGCTGGCCCGGACTTCGAGACCGAGAGGTCCGCGCTCTGTGCGAGGGCAAGCGGGGCCGCGGTTGCGCAGAAGAACAGCGCGGCGAGGACTGATCGAGACGTCAACAGCTCAAGCTTGTATTCGCAACCTCCGACGGGTGCAAGCGGCGCCATTTCTGCACCTTCGGTCTCGATGACCCATGACGGTCCCCGTAAACGCTTTACGATAGAATGATGTCTCCTGATCCATGACCGCGAAGACCCTATCCCTGGTCAGCCGGCTGAACTCCGCCAGCGCAGAGGCTCAGCGGATCCTCGATGGCATCGACGAGCTCATCGAACAGCGCGGAGCTCTGGTCGACGAACGTCTGCGTCTCCTTCGCGACCTCGTCCGGTCCGGACGGGATCTTCACGATCGTCTCTCTGTCTGCCTGCAGCCACGCGCCTGACGACCGCCCGCTTTCGCGATTCAAGAAAATAACGGCCCGCTACGCGGCAGCCGATCCAGCATGCCCGCCCGAAAAAGTCAGCGCGAATCGCGGTTTCCCATTGTCGCGGTCGGATCGTCCGCGGGTGGTCTGGAAGCGTTCACCGAGCTGCTGCGCGCGCTTCCCGAGAGTCCGGGCGCAGCGTTCATCTATCTACAGCATCAGGAGGCCGGGCATACGAGCATGCTCACGCAGATCCTGGCGCGCCAGACGGCGGTTCGCGTGACGCAGGTGAGCGGCGGCAAGAAGCTGCAAGCCGACACGATTTTTGTTGTCCCGGCTGACGGACAGGCCATCGTCGAAAGCGGTGTGCTCCGGCTGGCGGCCGGAGGCAAAGCATCGATGCCGATCGACACGCTCTTCTACAGTCTGGCCGAGGATCAGGGGAGTCGCGCGATCGGAGTGGTGCTGTCGGGGACGGCGAGCGACGGATCTCTCGGGTCGCGCGCCATCAAGAATGGGGGAGGAATCGTGTTCGCGCAGGATGAGAGCGCGGGCTTCGACGGTATGCCGCGAAACGCCGTCGCTTCCGGTGCCGTCGATTTCGTTCTCTCGCCTGCGGCGATTGCGAACGAGATCGTCCGCATCGCGCGCCACTTCGAAACTCCCGCCGGTCGAGCGCAGCCGGCCCATCTTCCAAAAGAGGAGATGGAAACGCTGTTCGCACTTCTGCACCAGAAGCATGACAACGACTTCACGCATTACAAGCCGAATACGATCGAACGGCGAGTGCGGCGGCGCATGGCGATCAACAAAGTGGAGACGCTGCCCGCGTATTTGAAACGGATCCGGGACGATCCGGCGGAGCTCGATCTGCTCTACAGCGACATGCTCATCCGGGTCACGAATTTCTTTCGCGATGCCGACGTGTTCGAAGCGCTGAAAGCGAACGTGATCCCGCGCCTGATGGACGGCCGTGCCGACGACAACGCGTTGCGGGTCTGGGTGCCGGGATGCGCGAGCGGCGAAGAGGTGTACTCGCTCGCGATCGCGCTGCTCGAGGGGCAGGCGGCCGGTGACTTCCGTTTTCCGCTCCAGATCTTCGGCACCGACATCAGCGACGTCGCCGTCGACTTCGCCCGTCTTGGCGTGTACCCGGCCAGCGCCGTGGCGGAGCTGTCACCGGAACGGCTGCGGCGGTTCTTCACGAAGGCCGACGATTCGTATCGCGTCAACAAACTCGTGCGGGACTGCTGCATTTTCGCGCGGCAGAACGTCACGAGAGATCCGCCGTTCTCGAAACTCGACCTCATCTCCTGCCGCAACGTCCTCATCTACCTCGGTTCGGCTCTTCAACGGAACGTCGTTTCCGTGTTTCATTACGCGTTGCGTCCGGACGGATATCTCCTTCTGGGCAACTCGGAGACAATCGGCAGTTTCACCGACCTGTTTGACGTCGTTGACCGCGAGCACAAGATTTATCGGAAGAAAGCGTCGCTGTCGCGGGTGAACGTCGAGTTCGAGACGTCGACCCAGCGGAAGCGGGTTGGAACAGCCATGGAAGACAATGCGCCGCCTTATCCTGTAACCATGTTCCGGGAAGCGGACCGCCTCCTGCTGCAGCGCTTCGCGCCCGCCGGAGTCATCATCGACGAGGCGATGGACATCCTGCAGTTCCGCGGGCATGTGAGCGCGTTCATCGAGCCGGCGTCGGGAACGGCGACGTTCAACGTCCTGAAGATGGCGCGGGAGGGACTGCTCGCCGATCTGCGTTCGGCAATTCAGGCGGCGAAAAAAGATGGAGTGCCGGCACGCCGCGAAGGAGTGCGCATCCGGAACAACGACGGAGTTCTCGTCGTGAATATCGAAGTCATCCCGTTTCTCTCATCGACGCAGGAACGTCTGCAGCTGGTGGTCTTCGAGGAGGCGGGAGCGCAGAAGCCGGCCGCAAAATCGAAGGGGAAGGCGAAGCCGGGCTCGAAGAAAGATGTCCGTCCGTCGGCGCGCCTGCAGCGCGAGCTCGAAGCGACGCGCGACTACCTGCAGTCGATCATCGAAGAGCAGGAGACGATGAACGAGGAGATGCGCTCGGCGAATGACGAAATCCAGTCCAGCAACGAAGAGCTGCAGAGCACGAACGAAGAGCTCGAGACCGCGAAAGAGGAACTGCAGTCGAGCAATGAAGAGCTGACGACACTCAACGAGGAGCTGGAGAACCGGAACCAGGAACTGGCCCAGGTCAACGACGATCTCATCAACCTCCTCGGCGCGGTGGAGATCCCGATCGTGATCCTCGACGGCAGCATGCGCGTCCGCCGCTTCAACGCTGCCGCGGAACGGACGATCAAACTGGTCCCGTCCGATATCGGGCGGCCGTTGAATGATCTGAAGACGACGCTGGTCGTCGATGATCTCGACCGCCTGGTCGGCAACGTGATCGCGACGCGCGAAGTGACCGAGCTCGAAGTGGCAGACAGGGGAGGGCGCAGGTACTCGCTGCGGATCTGTCCCTACCAGACGTCGGACAACAAGATCGACGGCGCCGTGCTGGTGCTCGTCTAGCGCCGCTTGAGCGTCGTGCGAACCGACTCGATTTCCTGGCGGATGTATTCGAACTGCGCGAGAAGTTCCTCGACCTGCTGATTCAGTTCGGAGCGTCCCCCGCGACGGCGGGCACGGCGAGCGGTGGCGAGGTCCTTCCACAAACGCGTCCGATCCGTCGAA